>NZ_JBVILR010000001.1:509492-616063 GCF_055580265.1 Streptomyces sp. NPDC032091
TTTTTTCCCTTTCTCTTTTTCTCCCCCCCCCCCCCCCCCCCGTCCCTCCCCCCCCCCCCCCCCCCCCCCCCCCCCCCCCCCCCGGGGCCGTGGTGCCGCGGATCAGTCCTCGTCGGAGGCGCTGGGCAGCTTGGTCTGGATCAGGGCCATCACCGAGGAGTCGGCGAGCGTGGTGACGTCACCGACCTCGCGGTTCTCCGCCACGTCGCGCAGCAGACGGCGCATGATCTTGCCGGAACGGGTCTTCGGGAGTTCCTGCACCGGCAGGATCCGCTTCGGCTTGGCGATCGGTCCGAGCGTGGCGCCCACGTGGTTGCGGAGCTCCGCGACCAGGCCGTCCGTCTCGGAGGCGCTGCCGCGCAGGATGACGAAGGCCACGATCGCCTGGCCGGTGGTCTCGTCGGCCGCGCCGACCACGGCGGCCTCGGCGACCGCGGGGTGGGAGACGAGCGCCGACTCCACCTCGGTGGTGGAGATGTTGTGGCCGGACACCAGCATCACGTCGTCGACGCGGCCCAGCAGCCAGATGTCGCCGTCGTCGTCCTTCTTGGCGCCGTCGCCCGCGAAGTAGCGGCCCTCGAAGCGGGACCAGTAGGTGTCGATGAACCGCTGGTCGTCGCCCCAGATGGTGCGCAGCATGGACGGCCACGGCTCGGTGAGGACCAGGTAGCCGCCTCCGCCGTTCGGGACCTCGTGGCCCTCGTCGTCGACGACGGTGGCGCCGATGCCGGGCAGGGCGCGCTGGGCGGAGCCCGGCTTGGTCGCGGTGACGCCCGGGAGCGGGGAGATCATCATCGCGCCGGTCTCGGTCTGCCACCAGGTGTCCACGATCGGGCAGCGGTCGCCGCCGATGTGCTTGCGGTACCAGATCCAGGCCTCGGGGTTGATCGGCTCGCCGACCGAGCCGAGCACGCGCAGGCTCGACAGGTCGAACTTCGCGGGGATGTCGTCGCCCCACTTCATGAACGTGCGGATCGCGGTGGGCGCGGTGTAGAGGATGGTGACGCCGTACTTCTGCACGACCTCCCAGAACCGGCCCTGGTGCGGGGTGTCCGGCGTGCCCTCGTACATCACCTGCGTGGCGCCGTTGGCCAGCGGGCCGTAGACGATGTAGGAGTGCCCGGTGACCCAGCCGATGTCGGCGGTGCACCAGTAGACGTCGCTCTCCGGCTTCAGGTCGAAGACGGCGTGGTGGGTGTACGAGGCCTGCGTGAGGTAGCCGCCCGAGGTGTGCAGGATGCCCTTGGGCTTACCCGTGGTCCCCGAGGTGTAGAGGATGAAGAGCGGGTGCTCGGCGTCGAAGGCCTGCGGGGTGTGCTCGGTGGACTGGCGGCCGACCAGGTCGTGCCACCACAGGTCGCGGCCCTCGGTGAAGGCGGTGTCCTGGCCGGTGCGCCGGACGACGAGGACGTGCTCGACCTGCGGGCACTTGGCGACGGCCTCGTCGATGGCGGGCTTGAGCGCGCTGGGCTTGCCGCGGCGGTAGCCGCCGTCGGCGGTGATGACCAGCTTGGCGTCGGCGTCCTGGATGCGGGAGGCGACGGCGTCGGCGGAGAAGCCGCCGAAGACCACCGAGTGCGCGGCGCCGACACGGGCGCACGCGAGCATCGCGACGACCGCCTCGGGGATCATCGGCAGGTAGACGGCGACCCGGTCGCCCGCCTGGACGCCCAGTTCGGTGAGGGCGTTCGCGGCCTGCGAGACCTCGTCCTTGAGCTGGGCGTAGGTGATCGAGCGGCTGTCGCCCGGCTCGCCCTCGAAGTGGATGGCGACGCGCTCGCCGTTGCCGGCCGCCACGTGCCGGTCCACGCAGTTGTATGCGACGTTCAGCTTGCCGTCGGCGAACCACTTCGCGAAGGGCGGGTTGCTCCAGTCGAGCGTCTCGGTGGGCTCGGTGTCCCAGGCCAGCCGTCGGGCCTGCTCGGCCCAGAAGCCCAGCCGGTCCGCGTCGGCCTGCCCGTAGGCGGCCTCCTTCACGTTCGCGGCGGCGGCCAGATCGGCGGGCGGTGCGAACCGCCGCTCCTCTTTCAGCAGGTTGGCCAGGCTCTCGTTGCTCACGACATCTCCCTTTCCCAGGGTGTCCGTTGTCCCCCGGGCATAGCTGAGTCCCCGGGGACAGCTCATCAGTCAGACGCCCAGGTGACAAGGGGTTGCCGAAAATTGGTTTAGACCTATACCACGACTGGGCCCGCGTCCGCCCTTCGCGAGCCCGGCGTGCCGGGTTGCGCGCGGCGGCGTGCCGACGGCCCCCACCCGCGCCAGGGTGCGGGAGGGGGCCGACAGCTTGCACGGATACGGGAGGGTATCGGTTCGGGAGGGCCTCTGGTCAGGCGTTCTGGCCGACGCTGTCGAAAACGCGACAGTCGAAGAAGTCCTCCCCGGGGGACAGGAGATAGGCCTGGGCCTCGCCCACGTGGAAGTACATCCCGTGCAGTTCCAGCGTCCCCTCGGCGAGCCGCCGGGCCACCGATTCGTGCGCCCGCAGGTGCTCCAGCTGCTGCACCACGTTGGTCAGGCAGAGCTGCTCCACGGCGTCGGCCGGGAGCCGCCCCGAGATCCGGGCCCAGGCGTGGTGCCGGCTGCCCATCCGCTCCAGGCTGGGCAGGCCGTGCCGCAGCCAGCGGGTCAGCGGGGTCATCGGGGCGCCGGGCCGGGAGCTCAGCAGGGCCTGCATGGCCCCGCACCCCGAGTGCCCGCACACCGTGATGCTGGCGACCTCGAGCACGTCCACGGCGTACTCGATGGCCGCCGCGACGGAGTCGTCCCCGGACTCGGCGCCGGGCAGCGGGACGAGATTGCCCACGTTGCGCACGGTGAACAGGTCGCCCGGACCGCTGGCGGTGATCATGCTGGTCACCAGGCGGGAGTCCGCGCAGGTGAGGAAGAGCTGCGAGGGCCGCTGCCCCTCGCGCGCCAGCCGGGCGAGCTCCTCGCGCACGTGCGGTGCGGTGTCCCGCTGGAAGGCGCTGATCCCACTGGCCAGTTGGCCCGCCCCGGGCCGTCGCGTGGGGACGGCCGCCGGGGCGCCGGGAACCCCGGCCGCGCCGGGAATCGTACGCGGAGCCGCGCCGCCGGGGTGGGGCCCGTCGCCCCGCCCCGCCCGGGCGGTCTGCGCGGGCTGGCCGGCCGGGTCGGTCCGGTCGGTCGGGTCGGTCTGCGCGGCGCGGTGGTCGCAGTGGTTCTGCCAGGGCGTCCAGGGGCGGCAGCACTGGTGCGCCTCCCGGCCGCCCGCCTCGGCCCGGTGGCCGGCGGTCGCCGTGCCCGCGTACCGGCCGGTGAGTTCGAGCGAGCCTCCGTGCGCCAGGTGTGACTCCTGCCAGTCGTGGAGCGTCTCGTAGGCGGCGTGGTCCATGAACGAGCCGTCCAGTTCGACCACCGCGTGCCCGCCGTGCGGGACCTGGTTCAGCACCCGGCTCAGCCGGGGGACCGCGAGGAAGGTCAACTGCCCGCGCGCGATGACTCGGTGGCCCCCTTCCTCCTCGGTCACCGTGATCCGGGTCCGGGCCAGTCGGCGCAGGGCCAGGGCCACGGCCACCGCGATCCCGACGGCCACACCCTCCAGCACCCCGCCCAGCACCACGGCCGCGATCGTCGTCGCGTAGACCACGACCTCGCGGTGCCGGGAGATGGTCCGCAGGTGCGTGATGCTGACCATCTGGACCCCGACGGCCATCACGAGCGCGGCCAGCGCCGCCAGCGGGATCAGATCCAGGACCGGGACGAACAGACCGGCCGCGAGCACCACCCACAGCCCGTGGAACATGGCCGATTTCCGGCTGACGGCACCCGACTTGACGTTCGCCACGCTGCGCACGGCCACACCGGTGATGGGCAGCCCGCCCAGCAGGCCGGAGACGATGTTCGCGGCGCCCTGGCCGCGCAGTTCGCGGTCGAGGTCGGCGCGGGGCGGGCGGTCGTCCGTACCGCGCTCGGCGGCGATCAGCTTATCGGTGGCGACCGAGGACAGCAGGGACTCCACGCTGCCGACCAGGGTGATGGTCAGCACGGCGGCGATCAGCCCGAGCACCGGCCCCCGGGGCACCTCGGGCAGGGCGTGGCTGCTCCAGGACGGCAGGTCGACCCGGGGCAGGGCCAGCCCGGCCAGGGCCGCGAACGCCGTGGCCGAGGCGACGGCGGCCAGCGCGGCCGGCACCTTGCGCAGGGCGCGGCCCATCCGCCCGGGCAGCCGGTTCCAGCCGAGCAGGACGCACAGCGTCAGCGCGCTCACCGCCAGCGCGGCCGGATGCGGATCGGCCAACTGGGCGGGCAGCCCCAGCACGTTGGCGACGGCCGAGCTCTGCGGGGTGCCGCCGAGCACGATGTGCAGCTGGGCCAGTGCGATGGTCACACCGATGCCCGCGAGCATCCCGTGCACGATGGCCGGGCTCACCATGAGCGCCGACCGGGCGGTGCGCAGGAAGGCGAGTCCGAGCTGGCAGCAGCCCGCGAGGACGGTGATGGCACAGGTGGTGCGCCAGCCGTAGCGCTGGATCAACTCGGCGGTCACGACCGTGAGTCCGGCGGCGGGACCGCTCACCTGGAGGGGTGCGCCGCCGAGCCGTCCGGCCACGATCCCGCCCGCCGCCGCGGCCACCAGGCCGGCTTGCAGCGGGGCGCCGGTGGCCAGCGCGATGCCGAGGGAGAGGGGCAGGGCGATCAGGAAGACGGCTGCGGACGCCGACAGGTCGGCCGGGAGGTCCTTGCGGAAGCTCCTGGCGCCCGATGGCCGCCGGGTGGGGGAGGGGGCTGGTGCGGTGGCTGTCATGGGTTCCCGTCTCCTCTGGGGAGGGATGAAGCGGCGGGAGTCTCAACACTCGGTAAATGGATGGTAATGGAGAGTAAAGAAGGGTGGGGGGCAATGCGGGCAAGTAGCCTAGAAGCCCACCCATAGGGGTGATTAAGCATTTTGTCGGGCTTGTCATACCTTCCTAAAACCGCACCGCATGGGACGTTGCGTCGCGAACGTCCTGCATCGGTACTGCGAGGGAGAGGTGTGCGGATGATGGCCGCCACGAAGAAGATCGCCGGCGGGCTGGCCGCCACGGCACTGGTCCTGTGCGCCGCCGGGTGCAGCGGCTCGGGGTCCGCGGTGCGCGGGGCCCCGGGCGGGCCGAACGGGAGGAAGGGCGCCGCCGCCCCGGAGGCGCCCGGCAGCGTCAACCGGCCGATCGGCGACGGCTCGACGGCCTACACGGGCCCGCAGCCGAACGTGCAGAAGCCGCAGAAGCTCAAGCCCGGCGAGAAGCCGCCGCAGTTCGTGGTGTTCTCGTGGGACGGGGCCGGCGAGGACAGTCAGAAGCTCTTCTCGCACTTCCGCGAGGTCGGCAAGGAGCACAACGCCCGGATGACCTACTTCCTCAGCGGCGTGTACATGCTGCCGGAGGAGAAGCGTTCCCTCTACACCGCGCCGCAGCATTCGCCGGGCCGCTCCGACATCGGCTTCGGCGACCTCCAGGGCATCAAGGACACCGCCGCCCAGGTCCGCGCGGCCTGGCTGGAGGGCAACGAGATCGGCACCCACTTCAACGGTCACTTCTGCGGCCCCGACGGCGGCGTCGGCACCTGGTCCGTCGAGGAGTGGAAGAGCGAGATCAACCAGGCCAAGTCCTTCGTCAAGAACTGGAAGACGAACGCCGGGCTGAAGGACATGGAGCCGCTCCCGTTCGACTACGACAAGGAGCTCATCGGCGCCCGCACTCCCTGCCTCGAAGGCCAGAAGAACTTCATGCTGGCGGCCAAGGACATGGGCTTCCGCTACGACTCCAGCGGGATCGGCAAGCAGGTCTGGCCGAAGAAGACGGACGGGCTCTGGGACCTCCCGCTCCAGCTGGTGCCGATGCCCGGACGGGCCTTCGACACGCTGAGCATGGACTACAACTACATGGTCAACCAGTCGGGCACGACCACGCAGGGCGACCCCTCGCAGCACCAGTACTGGGGCGACCAGATGCGCGACGGCCTGAAGCAGGCCTTCGACCGGGCCTACCAGGGCAACCGCGCGCCCCTGATCATCGGCAACCACTTCGAGTCCTGGAACGGCGGCACCTACATGCGCGCCGTCGAGGAGTCCATCAAGAGCATGTGCGGCGAGCCCGAGGTGCGCTGCGTGCCCTTCCGCGAGCTGGCCGACTGGCTGGACGCGCAGGACCCCAAGACGCTGGACTGGCTGCGCGGCCTGGAGGTCGGCCAGGCGCCGAAGGAGGGCTGGACGAAGTTCCTCACCGCGGGGCCGCCGGCGGCTCCGGTCGCTCCGGCGGCCCCGGCGGGCAAGGTCAAGCCGGCTGAGGGGCCGGCCGGGGCACCGGACGAGGGCTGACCAGTCCCTCGTGGAGGACGAAGCCGGGGTCGACCTGCTCCGCCAGGTCGACCCCGGTCCTGGCGTTGCCCCAGCTCTCCGCGTTGCGCAGGTGGAAGTGGACCATCTGCTCGGTGTACTTGTCCCAGTCGCGCCCCGCGTAGGAGTCCTCCGCCGCGTCCCGGAGGGCCCGCAGGGCGAGCCGGTTGGCCGCCTCCAGCAGCTCGAAGGGGGCCGGGCGGCCCCGCTCCATCGCCCGCACCCAGTCGGAGTGGCCGAAGGTGACCAGCAGGTCCTCGCCCACTTCGTCCTGGAGGAACTCGATGTCCTCCGGCCCCTGCACCTTGTTGCCCACGACCCGCAGCCGGACCCCGAAGTCCCGGGCGTACTCCTTGTACTGGCGGTAGACCGAGACCCCCTTGCGGGTCGGCTCGGCCACCAGGAAGGTCATGTCGAAACGGGTGAACATGCCCGAGGCGAAGGAGTCCGAGCCGGCCGTCATGTCGACGACGACGTACTCGTCCGGGCCGTCGACCAGGTGGTTGAGGCAGAGCTCGACCGCCCCGACCTTCGAGTGGTAGCAGGCCACCCCCAGGTCCGACTCGGTGAAGGGGCCCGTCGCCATCAGCCGGACGGGCTGCCCGTCGAGCGGCACCGTGCGCGCGCACGCCTCGTAGACCGGATTGTCCTCGTCCACCCGCAGCAGCCGCGAACCCGCCCCGGGCGGCGTCGTCTTGATCATGCTGTCGGCCGAGGCGATGCGCGGGTTCGAGCCGCGCAGGTACTCCTTGATGAGGGGCAGGTGCGCGCCCAGCGCGGGCAGCGCGGCGGCCTCCTCCTCGGTCAGCCCGAGGGCGGCTCCGAGGTGCTGGTTGATGTCGGCGTCCACCGCGACGACGGGGGCTCCACTGGCTGCGAGGTGGCGGATGAAGAGGGAGGACAGCGTCGTCTTCCCACTGCCTCCCTTTCCCACGAAAGCGATCTTCATGTTCACCAAGCGTAGTGGCATGACAGCGGGGTGTGGTCGAGGTGAGTGAAGAAGACCACTCCAAGGAGGGGTCGGTGCTATGGGGCCGCAGTGCGTAGGCTCCCTACTTATGAGTAGCGCTTCTGACCCGCTGGCGGCCCTGGGTGCCCTCCCGGGCGTCGCAGAGTCCGTGGAATCCGTACGCAAGGCCGTGGACCGGGTCTACGGGCACCGGGTCATGCGCCGGCGCGGCGGGGAGATCACCTCGGAGGCCGCACTGCGCGGCGCCCGGGCGAGCGCGGCGCTGTCGGGGGCCGACTGGGCGCTGGAGGAGGTGCGCCGCCGGACCGACTTCGGCGCGGACCCCGAGGCGCTGACGGTGGGTGCCGCCCTGCGGCTGACGGCGGAGGCCGGTCAGCTGCTGAGCATCTGGCGCCAGTCGCCGATGCGGGTACTCGCCCGGCTGCACCTGGTCGCGTCCGGTTCGGCCGCGGCCGGTGACGTGGTGGGCCGTCCGCGGCTGGCCGGCGAGCCGGTGGACGAGCCCCTGGTGGACCTGCCGCTGCCGGACGCCGACGAGGTCGCGGGCCGGCTGGACGGGCTGTCCGGGGTGGTCATCGCGGGCGGGTCGGCCCCGGCGCTGGTGACGGCCGCGGTGGTGCACGGCGAACTGCTGGCCCTGCGGCCCTTCGCCTCGTACAACGGGGTCGTCGCGCGTGCGGCGGAGCGGATCGTGCTGATCAACAGCGGTCTGGACCCGAAGGCGATCTGCCCGGCGGAGGTCGGTCACGCGGAACAGGGTACGGAGGCCTATCTGGAGGCCTTCAAGGGCTACGTCTCCGGCACCGCGGAGGGGATGGCGGCCTGGATCGCCCACTGCGGCCGCGCGGTCGAGCTCGGCGCGCGCGAGTCTACGGCGGTCTGCGAGGCGCTCCAGCGCGGCGCGGCGTAGGGCGGGCCGGGCTGACGGGCCCGGACAAAGGGTTGCGGCGACACCGTACTGCTCTGGTGTCGCCGCTGGCATTCACGCCCAGTTACCAAGCGTCCTCGATGGTGCCCATCAGGCCGGGTACTTTGCCCTTGGCCTGGTGCGGCTGGCCCGTAATCGACGGGTCGACGTCGCGTGGGTGCTCGGCGTTCCTGCTTCGGTCCGTGGGCCTTACTGCGTTTTAAAGATGATCCTCTCGGATGTTCTTTGGTCTCGCGGGCCGTGAATCCTTTGTACCTCGCTTCGGGGCGGAGTGAAACCCCTGGCCGAGGTTCTTTACTTTTCGGGGCGATTCAGGTCTCTTCGGACACCCCGTATCGCCCCGGACGGGGACGGTCCTCCGGCTGTGCTCAGGCCGACGCGAGGGCCGCCGCGGCCGCCCGCCGGCGGCTCGCGTACCAGACCAGTCCTGCGGTGGCCGCGGCCGCGCCGACCGCCGCAGCGGCGACGAGCGCGGGCCGTGCGGGCACCGACAGGCCGGGCAGCCGCTGCTTGAGCCGTACCGGCTTGCTGAACACCAGCACCGGCCACTCCCGGGCGACCGCCTCGCGCCGCAGGGCCCGGTCGGGGTTGACCGCGTGCGGGTGCCCGACGGCCTCCAGCATCGGCACGTCGGTGATGGAGTCGCTGTACGCGTAGCACCGCGCGAGGTCGTAGCCCTCGGACTCGGCGAGCTCGCGCACGGCATCGGCCTTCGTGGGCCCGTAGGCGTAGTACTCGATCTCCCCGGTGAAGCAGCCGTCCTCGCCGACCACCATGCGGGTGGCGACGACCCGGTCCGCGCCGAGCATCTCCCCGATGGGCTCGACGACTTCGGCGCCGGAGCTCGACACGATCACCACGTCGCGCCCCGCGGTGTGGTGGGCCTCGATGAGGGACGCGGCCTCGTCGTAGATGATCGGGTCGATGAGGTCGTGCAGCGCCTCGGCGACGATCTCCCGCACCTGGCGGACGTTCCACCCCTTGCAGAGCGCGGACAGGTACTCGCGCATCCGTTCCATCTGGTCGTGGTCGGCGCCGCCGGCCAGGAAGATGAACTGGGTGTACGCGGTCCGCAGCACGGCCCGCCGGTTGATCAGGCCGCCCTGGTAGAAGGACTTGCTGAACGTCAGGGCGCTGGACTTCGCAATGACCGTCTTGTCCAGGTCGAAGAAGGCGGCGGTCCGGGGCGAGGAGTGCGGCAAGGGCTGATTTTCCACGCACCGAGCATATGCGCCCACCATTCGGCGTAAGGTGTGGCGCGTGGGTTTGCCTGAGAAGGCTCTCGGGTACACCATGGAAGTCACGGATCGTTCGCGACCGTGCTAACCCGGTCTGGCTCCTCCCCCCCCGAGTCGGACCGTGGGGACGACCCCCGCTCTCCCCCCCGGCGGGGGTCGTCGCATGTCCGGACGCGGTTCGCGCCCCTCTTTCCGGGGTCGTGACGGACATCCTCCCGGCCCTTCCTCTTCGGCGGGCCCGCACGGCACGGGCCGTCACCCCCTCCAACGCGTAACGCTGTGTAGTCGTTCCGGCGCGCTGCGGAACTCACCCGCAGGGGTGGGGAAGATATTCACAAGTGCCTTCTCGTCCACAGTTTTCGACCAAGATCCACTTCTTTTTCCGGATCCCTGCACGGTGATTCCGGCCGCGAAGTCCGCGGCGTCTGGATTTGCAGTGAGAAGGGGGCGGAGATCGTGGCTGGATCGAAGTCGTGTGAAGCGTCGGCGCCCGTCGTGGCCGCGGGGGGCGGGCTGCCCGCCCGCGCCGTGGGGGCCGGACCCGGCGGCGGGCGGCCGCTGATCGTCACCGAGGACCCGCTGCTGCTCGACGACCTGCTCAGGCTGTGCGCCGCGGCGGGTGCCGAACCGCATGTGCACCACGCGGTGCCGGAGCGCAGCGGAGCGGCAGCCGAGCCCGGTGGCGTCGGTGACGCGGCCGCCGCCGGCCCGCCGGGCGGCGTCGGCTGGGACACCGCCCCGCTGGTCCTCGTCGGCGACGACGCCGCCCGCCGGGTGCGCGGGGCGCCGCGCCGGGACGGCGTGTTCCTCGTCGGCCGGGACCTCGACGACCCCTTCGTGTGGCAGCGGGCGGTGCAGATCGGCGCCGAGGAGGTGCTCCGGCTGCCCGACGCCGAGAACCGGCTCGTCGACCGCCTCGCCGACGTCGTCGAAGGGGCCGGGCGGCCCGCCCTGACCGTCGGGGTCATCGGCGGCAGCGGCGGGGCCGGGGCGTCCACCCTCGCCTGCGCCCTCGCGCTCCGGGCCGCCCGGGCCGGGCAGCGCACCATCCTCGTCGACGGCGACCCCCTCGGCGGCGGCATGGACGTCCTGCTCGGCGGCGAGGCGGCCGAGGGGCTGCGCTGGCCCGACTTCGCCGCCTCGCGCGGCCGGGTCGGGGCGGGCGCGCTGGAGGAGTCCCTGCCCGAGCTGCACGCGCTGCGGGTGCTGAGCTGGGACCGCGGGGAGCGGGTGGTGGTGCCGCCCGCCGCGATGCGCTCGGTCGTGGCCGCCGCCCGCCGGCGGGGCGGGGTGGTCGTGGTCGACCTGCCCCGGCGGGTGGACGAGTCCGTGGCGGAGGTGCTGGCCCAGCTGGACCTCGTGCTGCTCGTGGTCCCCGGCGAACTGCGGTCGGTGGCCGCGGCGGGGCGGGTGGCCGCGGGCGTGCGGATGGTCGCCCGGGACGTCCGCGTCGTCGTACGGGGCCGTTGCCGTCAGGGGCTCGACGCCGAAGCGGTCGCCGGGCTGCTGGGAGCACCGCTGGCCGGGGAGGTGCCGGTGGAGGTGGGGCTTCCGGGGCGGGTGGCCGAAGGGGAACCGCCGGGCGCGCGGGGCGCGTTGGCCCGGTTCTGTGACGGCTTCTGGCAGCGGGCGCTCGGCCCGGCGCAGGGGGTGCCGGCATGAGCGCGGTCCTGCTGGACGCCGTGCGCCGGCGGCTGGCCGAGAGCGGTGCGGAGCCCACGCCGGCCCGGGTGGCGGCGGCCCTGCGGGCGCAGGGCCGGCTGCTCGGGGACGCGGAAGTGCTGGGAGCGGCCGCCGAGTTGCGCTCCGAGCTGGTCGGCGCGGGGCCGCTGGAGCGGCTGCTCGCCGACCCCGGGGTCACCGATGTGCTGGTGGCCGCCCCGGACCGGGTGTGGGTGGACCGGGGCGGCGGGCTGGAGCTGACGGCGGTGACCTTCCCCGACGCCGAGGCCGTGCGCAGGCTGGCCCAGCGCCTGGCCGCCGTCGCGGGGCGGCGGCTGGACGACGCCCGGCCCTGGGTGGACGCCCGGATGCCGGACGGCACCCGGCTGCACGCCGTGCTCCCGCCGGTGGCCGTCGGGTCGGCGTGCCTGTCGCTTCGGGTCGTGCGGCCCAGGGCGTTCACGCTCGACGAGCTGGTCGCGGCCGGGACCCTGCCGCCGGGCGGGCAGCGGCTTCTGCGGGCGATGGTCGAGGCCCGGCTGTCCTTCCTCGTCTCGGGCGGCACGGGTACGGGCAAGACCACCCTCCTCAGTGCCCTGCTCGGCCTGGTCGGCCCCGCCGAACGGATCGTGCTGGCCGAGGACTCCGCCGAGCTGCGGCCGGACCACCCCCATGTGGTGCGGCTGGAGACCCGGCCCGCGAACCAGGAGGGCGCCGGGCTGGTCACCCTGGCAGATCTGGTCCGCCAGGCCCTGCGGATGCGCCCCGACCGGCTGGTGGTCGGCGAGGTCCGCGGTGCCGAGGTGGCCGATCTGCTGGCCGCCCTGAACACCGGGCACGAAGGGGGCTGCGGCACGGTCCACGCCAACGCCGCCGAGCACGTGCCGGCCCGGCTGGAGGCGCTCGGCAGCGCCGCCGGGCTCGACCGGGCCGCCCTGCACAGCCAGTTGGCGGCCGCCCTCACCCTCGTGGTCCACCTCACCCGGGACCGGTCGGGGCGCCGGCGGGTGGCGGAGGTCCATGTGCTGGAGCGGGATCCGGGCGGGCTGGTGGTGACCGTGCCCGCGCTGCGCTGGGGTGCGCGGGGCTTCGTACGCGAGCGGGGCTGGGAGCGGCTCGGGCCGCTGCTGCGGGGTGCCCGGTGAACGCCGGGGCGCTCGGGTCGGTGCCGGTGTTCGCCGGCGTGCTGTGCGCCGGGGCCGCCGCCTGGGGGCTGGCGGGGGGCGACGGGACGGCCCGGCGGGTCCGGCTGGTGCTGGCGGGCGGAGTTCAGGCCCTGCCGAGGGTCCCCCCGCCCGGGTGGCGGCTGGCGGCCGCGGCGCGGGTGCGGGCGGCGCGGTGGCGGGAGTGGGCGGGGCTCGCCGCCGGTGCGCTGGTGGGCGTACTGGGCGGGTCGGTGATCCCGCTGGTGCTGGGGGCGGCGTCGGTGCCGCTGCTGCGCCGGTGGCTGCGGGTCCGGGAGCGGGAGCGGGTGCGGGCGGCCCGGGCGGCCGGGGTGCTGGCGTTGTGCGGGGCCGTGGTGGGCGAGCTGCGGGCCGGGGCCCAGCCCGGGCAGGCGCTGACGTCGGCGATACGGCGTACGGCGGCCGGCCCCGGGGGGCCGGGCCCGGCGGAGGCGGCCGTGCTGGCGGCCGCGGCGTTCGGCGGGGACGTGGCCCGCGCCCTGCACGAGGCGGCGCGGGAGCCGGGAGCGGAGGGGCTGGCCGGGATGGCGGCCTGCTGGCGGGTCTCGGTGGACGGCGGCGCGGGACTGGCGGCCGGACTGGACCGGCTGGAGGGCGCGCTGCGGGCCGAGCGGGACCGGAAGGAGTCCCTGCGGGCCCAGTTGGCGGGGGCCAGGTCGACGACGGTGGTGCTCGCGCTGCTGCCGCTGGTGGGACTGCTGATGGGGACCGGGCTCGGGGCGGACCCGCTGAAGGTGCTGCTGCACTCCCCGGTGGGCTGGGGCTGCCTGGCGGCCGGTGCGGTGCTGGAGGCGCTGGGGCTGCTGTGGTGCCGGCGGATCGTGCGGACGGGGGAACGGTGATGGACGGGCCGGCGGTCCGCGGACTGGCGACGGTCCTGTGTCTGGCGGTGGCGGTGTGGTGCCTGGGCTCGGCGGTGTCGGCGCGGGTGGGGCGGCGGGCGGCGCGGCGCAGGCTCGCGGCGGTCTTCGGGGCGGCGGAGCCGGTGCGGCGCGGGCCGCCGTGGGGCCGGCGGGCGCGGGCGGCGGTGGTGGCCTGGGCCGGGCCGGCGGGGGCGCTGCTGGCTGGCTGGGTGCTGATCGGCGGGGCGCCGGGGCTGCTCACCGGGTGCGGTGCGGCGGCCGGGGTGCGCTGGTGGACGGCCCGGCCCCGGGCGGCGCCCGGGGTCCATCAGCGGGAGGCCGAGCGGCAGTTGCCCCTGGCGGCGGATCTGCTGGCCGCCTGTCTGGCGGCGGGCGCGGGCCCGGTCGAGGCGGCCGAGGTGGTGGGGGAGTCGCTGGGCGGGCCGGTGGGCGAGCGCCTGGCGCTTGCGGGGGCGGAGCTGCGGCTCGGCGGTGAACCGGGCGCGGCGTGGGGGAGCCTGGCGGGCATACCCGGGGCGCGGGGGCTGGCCGAGTGCCTGGAGCGCGCGGCCCGGACGGGGGCGCCGGCGGCGGAGCCGGTGTCCCGGCTGGCGGCGGCCCTGAGGGCGGACCGCTCCCGGCGGGCGGGCGCCCGGGCGCAGCGGGCCGCGGTGCTCGTGACCGCGCCGGTGGGGCTGTGCTTCCTCCCCGCCTTCCTCGCGGTCGGGGTCGCGCCGGTGGTGATCGGAATGGCCTCCGGTCTGCTGTCGGCCGGCTGAAAGCCCGAAGTCCTCCGCGAGCGGTGATCCACTGCGGAGTTTCGGAATCAAACCTGAAATCACATCAAGAACGTAATCCCACAGGAGGGTGTCATGAGGATCATCTGGTTTCGTCTGCGGGCGGCTGCGAGCGGTCGTGGGCGCGACGCGGGAATGTCGACCTCGGAATACGCCATGGGCACGATCGCGGCCTGTGCGTTCGCGGCGGTTCTGTACAAGGTGGTGACGAGTGACGTGGTTTCGGCGGCACTCCAGTCGACCATCGGGAAGGCGCTCGATGCGCCCTTCTGAGCGAAAGCCGCCGGCCGCCCCGGACCGGGGTTATGTGACGGCGGAGGCGGCGCTCGTCATTCCGGCCCTGGTGCTGTTCGCGGCGCTGCTGGTGTGGGCGCTGATGGCGGCTGCCGCGCAGATCCGGTGCGTGGACGCCGCCCGGGCCGGTGCCCGGGCGGCGGCCCGGTCGGAGCCCGCCGGGGCGGTGCTGGCGGCGGCCCGCCAGGCCGCCCCGCCGGGGGCGGAGGTGGAGCTGGAGCGGTCCGGTGACCTGTGGCGGGTGCGGGTGGCCGCGCCCGCCCCGGGGCCGGCCGGGCTGCCGGTCCGGCTCGGGGCGCGGGCGGCGGCCCTGGCCGAGGACGCCGTGGGGCCGCCGCCGTGAGCCGGGACCGGGGCTCCGCGACGGTGTGGGCCACCGTGGTGGCCACGGTGCTGGTGGCGGTGTTCGGGGGCGTGCTGCTGCTGGGGCAGGCGCTGGTGGCCCGGCACCGGGCGGGGGCCGCGGCCGATCTGGCGGCCCTCGCGGCGGCGGCCACCTGGGCGCACGGCCCGCAGGCCGCCTGTGCGGCGGCCGGGCGGGTGGCGGGCGCCCAGGGGGCGGTGGTGGCCGGATGCCGGGTCGGGGGCGAGGTGGCCGAGGTCACCGCGGTCGTCCGGGCCGGCCCCTTCGCCCCGAGGGTCGCGGCCCGGGCGGGCCCGCCCCTGGCACCCGGGCCGGGGGCCGGGCGGTCAGGGGGCGGGGGCCAGGAGACGGGTGAGGAGGCGGATCGCGCCGCGCTTGTGGAGGGGGTCGTTGCCGTTGCCGCACTTGGGGGACTGGATGCAGGAGGGGCAGCCGGCCTCGCACTCGCAGGCGGCGATGGCGTCCCGGGTGGCCGTCAGCCACTCCCGGGCCGTGTGGAAGGCCCGCTCCGCGAAGCCGGCGCCGCCCGGGTGGCCGTCGTAGACGAACACGGTGGGCAGCAGGGTGTCCGGGTGCAGCGGGACGGAGACCCCGCCGATGTCCCAGCGGTCGCAGGTGGCGAACAGCGGGAGCAGGCCGATGGAGGCGTGCTCGGCGGCGTGCAGGGCGCCGCCGAGGATCTCCGGGCCGATCCGGGCCTCGTCGAGCTGGTCCTCGGTGACCGTCCACCACACGGCCCTGGTGCGCAGGGTGCGCGGCGGCAGGTCCAGCTTGGCCTCGCCGAGCACCTCGCCGGTGATCAGCTTGCGGCGCAGGTAGGACACCACCTGGTTGGTGACCTCGACGGAGCCGAAGCAGAGCCGGGCCTCGCCCCAGGGGATCTCGGTCTCGGTCTCCAGGACGGAGATCGAGGTGGTGTCGCGGGCGGTGGTCGAGAAGGGCGGGTCCGCCGCCTCGACCAGGGCCACCGAGTCCTCCAGGTCCAGCCGGCGCACCAGGTAGGTGCGGCCCTGGTGCAGGTGGACGGCGCCGTCGTGGACGGCGGTGTGGGAGGCGGACTCGTCGACGGTGCCCAGCAGCCGGCCGGTCTCCGCCTCGACGATCTGCACCGGGCGGCCCCCGCCGCCGCGGATGTCGGCCAGGTCCGAGGCCCGCTCCCGGCGGGTCCAGTGCCAGGCCGCGGTCCGCCGCCGCAGCAGCTTCGCCGCCTCCAGCTGGGGCAGCAGGCCGGCCGCGGCCGGGCCGAAGAGGTCCAGGTCCGCTTCGGTCAGGGGCAGCTCGGCGGCGGCCGCGCACAGGTGCGGGGCCAGCACGTAGGGGTTGTCGGGATCCAGCACGGTGGCCTCCACCGGCTGCCGGAAGAGGGCCTCGGGGTGGTGCACCAGGTAGGTGTCCAGCGGGTCGTCGCGGGCGATCAGCACCGCCAGCGCGCCCTGTCCCGACCGGCCCGCGCGTCCGGCCTGCTGCCACAGGGAGGCGCGGGTGCCCGGATAGCCGGTGATCAGCACGGCGTCGAGGCCCGAGACGTCCACGCCGAGCTCCAGGGCGGTGGTGGCGGCCAGCCCCAGCAGCTGCCCGGAGTGCAGGGCCCGCTCCAGGGCGCGGCGCTCCTCGGGCAGGTAGCCGCCCCGGTAGGCCGCGACCCGCCGGGGCAGGGACCGGTCCACCTGGGCCAGCCGCTCCTGGGCGATCACGGAGATCAGCTCGGCCCCGCGCCGGGAGCGTACGAAGGCCACCGTGCGGATCCCCTGGACCACCAGGTCGGTCAGCAGGTCGGCGGTCTCCGCCGTCGCGGTGCGGCGCACCGGGGCGCCCTTCTCGCCCTTGAGCTCGGTCAGCGGCGGCTCCCACAGGGCGAAGACCACCTCGCCGCGCGGCGAGGCGTCGTCGGTGACCCCGGTGACCGGCACGCCGGTCAGCCGGGAGGCGGCGGCCGCCGGGTCGCTCGCCGTGGCGGAGGCCAGCAGGAACACCGGCTCGGAGCCGTAGCGGGCGCACAGCCGGCGCAGCCGCCGCAGCACCTGGGCGACGTGGGAGCCGAACACCCCGCGGTAGGTGTGGCACTCGTCGATCACCACGTAGCGCAGGGCCTTGAGGAAGGAGGACCAGCGCGGATGGGAGGGCAGCATCCCCCGATGGAGCATGTCGGGGTTGGTCAGCACGTAGTTCGCGTACTGGCGCACCCACTCGCGTTCCTCGACGGGTGTGTCCCCGTCGTACACGGCCGGTCGCACGGCGTTCCCGAGGGGTGCGGCCAGTTCGCGGACGGCGCGCCGCTGGTCGGCGGCCAGAGCCTTGGTCGGAGCCAGGTAGAGGGCGGTCGCACCGCGGCCGTTCGGGGCCTCGGCGCCGTCGGCGAGGGCGGACAGCACGGGGGCCAGGTAGGCCAGGGACTTGCCCGAGGCGGTTCCGGTGGCGATGACCACCGACTCGCCGTCCAGGGCGAGCTCGGCGGCCGTGGCCTGATGTTCCCACGGATGGTCGATGCCCGCCGTTCGGATCGCGGCTACTACATCGGTTCGGACCCGGTGCGGCCAGACCGCATGACGACCCGCCCGAGGGGGCAAGTGCTCCGTATGAGTGATGCGCGCAGCTCGGGAAGGCCCCCGTGACAGGCGGTCCAGAACGGTGCCGGGGGTGGGTCGTGGGTCCGCCGGTGCCGTGGCCGGACCGGGGTGCTGAGTGTTGGCCATTGGAACCGAGTGTGTCACCGCAGTGCGGGACAATGGCCCCAAGGCGTCGTGCGCGCCTGCCGGTAAGTGATTGAATGCCATCGCGGCAGCCGATCCCTCCCCTACCTTCGGGTGGGAGGCCCCTGGGGGGCGCCGCTCGATAGCAAGGTGCTGGAGGATCCGTGGACCTGTCCCTGTCGACTCGCACTGTCGGCGACCGCACGGTCGTAGAGGTCGGTGGCGAGATTGATGTGTATACCGCGCCCAAGCTGCGCGAGCAGTTGGTGGAGTTGGTGAACGACGGCAGCTACCACCTGGTCGTCGACATGGAGCGAGTGGACTTCCTCGACTCCACCGGCCTCGGTGTGCTCGTGGGAGGCCTCAAGCGCGTCCGCGCGCACGAGGGCTCGCTGCGTCTGGTCTGCAACCAGGAGCGCATCCTGAAGATCTTCCGGATCACCGGTCTGACGAAGGTGTTCCCGATCCACACCTCTGTGGACGACGCCGTCCAGGCCACCGACTGACGCACGGCTCCCACACCGGGGAGCCGCCGAGGAGCGGGGGTACCGGACCACACGGTGGTCCGGGCCCCTGTCAAGGCACGCCTGTAGTCCGAGGGGGACGCCATGGCCACCGTTGAACTGCGCTTCAGCGCCCAGCCCGAACACGTGCGCACGGCCCGCCTGGTGGCGGCCGCCGTGGCGCGCAGGGCGGGGGTGGAGGAAGCCGTCCTCGACGAGGTCCGCCTCGCCGTGGGCGAGGCCTGCTCCCGTGCCGTCGGACTGCACCGCAGCAATGGGCTGACCGCGCCCGTGCGGGTCGTGCTGACCGAGGAGGAGAAGCTGTTCTCCATCGAGGTCGGCGACGAGGTGCCCGGGCCGCCCGGGGGCTCCTCCGAGCCGGTGCCCGGGATGGACGCCGCCCTGGACCCGGACGCCGACGGCGAGGACGAGATGGGCCTCGCCGTGATCAGCGGGCTCGTCGACGACGTCTCCGTGACCAGTGGGGAATCGGGCGGAACGATCCGGATGCGCTGGCCCCTCACCGGGGCCGCCGATCTTCCGTGAGACCGCGACCGTCCTATCTTCCGATCTTTATCAAGGCCCTGCTGAGCAGGGCCTTTTTCATTTCCCGGGAAATCCTCTAGATCGCTGATCGGCCGTCAATGCCTTTGCCCCATTACCTCTTTCGGGGGTAAAGGAGTGACGCGATCTATTGCTGAGGAGCACGAGCGCGCCAATTCCGTTTCACGCCCACTGTTTTGATCGCGGTGCGCTCCCTACAATCCGTCCACATCTTGAGCTCATCACGTCAAGGAGGACGAATGACGGGGCTCTTCACCCCCAATGCCGCGGATCACACCGGTGATCTGGCAGCCGCAGTACTCACCGATGACAACCGGGTCATCGTGTTCGTCATCGCGGGCATCGCCCTGGCCGCACTCGTCGTCGCGCAGATCCTGGTCCGCCAGGTCCTCGCGGCCGACGAGGGCACCAGCAGCATGAAGCAGATCGCCGCCGCGGTGCAGGAGGGCGCGAACGCCTATCTGGGCCGCCAGTTGCGCACCCTCGGCATCTTCGCGGCCGTGGTCTTCTTCCTGCTCTTCCTGCTCCCCGCCGACGACTGGACGCAGCGCTCGGGGCGCTCCGCCTTCTTCCTCGTCGGCGCCCTCTTCTCGGCCACCACCGGCTACATCGGCATGCGCCTCGCCGTCCGCGCCAACGTCCGTGTCGCCGCGGCCGCCCGCGAGGCCACCCCCGCCGAGGGCGAGCCCGCCAAGGACCTGACCGAAGTGGCCCACAAGGCCATGAAGATCGCCTTCCGCACGGGCGGCGTGGTCGGCATGTTCACCGTCGGCCTCGGCCTGCTCGGCGCCTCCTGCGTCGTGCTCGTCTACGCCGCCGACGCCCCCAAGGTGCTGGAGGGCTTCGGCCTCGGCGCCGCGCTCATCGCGATGTTCATGCGCGTGGGCGGCGGCATCTTCACCAAGGCCGCCGACGTGGGCGCCGACCTGGTCGGCAAGGTCGAGCAGGGCATTCCGGAGGACGACCCGCGCAATGCCGCGACCATCGCCGACAACGTGGGCGACAACGTCGGCGACTGCGCGGGGATGGCGGCCGACCTCTTCGAGTCGTACGCCGTCACCCTCGTGGCCGCCCTCATCCTCGGCAAGGCCGCCTTCGGCGACCTCGGCCTCGCCTTCCCGTTGATCGTGCCCGCCATCGGCGTCATCACCGCCATGATCGGCATCTTCGCCGTGGCCCCGCGCCGCTCCGACCGCAGCGGGATGACCGCGATCAACCGCGGCTTCTTCATCTCCGCCGTGATCTCCCTGCTGCTCGTCGGCGCCGCCGTCTACGCCTACCTGCCGGCCACCTACAAGGAGCTCACCGGGGTCGAGGACGCCGCGATCCTGGGCCACGACGGGGATCCGCGGATCCTGGCCGTGGTCGCCGTCGCCATCGGCATCGTGCTCGCGGCCCTCATCCAGCAGCTGACGGGCTATTTCACCGAGACCAGCCGCCGTCCCGTCCGGGACATCGGCAAGACCTCGCTGACCGGCCCCGCCACCGTCGTCCTCGCCGGCATCTCCGTCGGCCTGGAGTCCGCCGTCTACACGGCGCTGCTCATCGGCCTCGGCGTCTACGGGGCCTTCCTGCTCGGCGGCACGTCCATCATGCTCGCCCTCTTCGCGGTGGCCCTGGCCGGCACCGGCCTGCTCACCACCGTCGGCGTCATCGTCGCCATGGACACCTTCGGCCCGGTCTCCGACAACGCCCAGGGCATCGCCGAGATGTCCGGCGACGTCGAGGGTGCCGGCGCCCAGGTCCTCACCGACCTCGACGCCGTCGGCAACACCACCAAGGCCATCACCAAGGGCATCGCGATCGCCACCGCCGTCCTCGCCGCGGCCGCGCTCTTCGGCTCGTACAACGACGCCATCACCAACGCGGTCAAGACGGTCGGCGCCAAGGCCGGAGAGATGAACCTCAGCCTGGCCATCGCCCAGCCGAACAACCTGGTCGGCCTGATCCTGGGCGCCGCGGTCGTGTTCCTGTTCTCGGGCCTGGCCATCAACGCCGTGTCCCGCTCCGCGGGCGCTGTCGTCTACGAGGTGCGCCGCCAGTTCCGCGAGCACCCCGGGATCATGGACTACACCGAGAAGCCCGAGTACGGGCGCGTCGTGGACATCTGCACCAAGGACGCCCTGCGCGAGCTGGCCACCCCGGGCCTGCTCGCCGTGCTCACCCCGATCGCCGTCGGCTTCACCCTCGGCGTCGGCGCGCTCGGCTCCTTCCTCGCCGGCGCCATCGGCTGCGGCACCCTGATGGCGGTCTTCCTCGCCAACTCCGGCGGCGCGTGGGACAACGCGAAGAAGCTCGTCGAGGACGGCCACCACGGCGGCAAGGGCAGCGAGGCGCACGCCGCGGTCGTCATCGGCGACACCGTCGGCGACCCGTTCAAGGACACCGCCGGCCCGGCCATCAACCCGCTGCTGAAGGTCATGAACCTGGTGGCCCTGCTGATCGCCCCCGCGGTCGTGCAGTTCAGCTACGGCGAGGACACCAGCGCGACCGTACGGGCCGTCGTCGCGGCCGTCGCCCTCCTGGTCATCGTCGGCGCGGTGTACGCGTCCAAGCGCCGCGGTATCGCCGTCGGCGACGACGAGGGCGAAGGCGCGGCCGCGGAGCGCGTGGCGCAGCCGGCGGACCCGGCGACCGTCTCCTGACCCCGCGGAGCCCCTGAGACGGCCCGCGGCCCCGTGGGCCGGCCGGCTCCGGGGATGCGCCCGAACGGCGGACGGGCGGCGCGTACTGACGCGCCGTCCGTCCGCCTTTCTGTGTGCTCCGAGGGCGGGCGTGTATCTTCCGGCCGAGAGCCTTCGAAGGGACCAATCCGGTGAACAAGAAGCTTGCGGCCGCGGTGTCCTGCGGTGCGGTACTGATGCTCGTGCTGTCCGGCTGCGGCGGTGACGGCGACGGCGACAAGAAGGCCGACGCCTGGGCCAAGAAGGTCTGCGACAAGTGGGAGCCCCAGCTCACCAAGATCAAGACCACCAACGACGACCTGAAGCGGGTCGCCTCGCAGAGCAGCAAGCCCGAGGAGGTCCAGTCGACCGACTCGGCCGCGTTCCAGACCCTTTCCGAGTCCTACAAGAGCATGGCGGCCTCCCTGACGGCCGCCGGCGAGGCCCCGGTCAAGGACGGCAAGTCGGCCCAGGACTCCGTGGTGAAGAGCTACGGCGAGATCTCCAAGGGCTACACCGACCTCAAGACGAAGATCGACGCGCTCGACCCCAAGGACCAGGCCAAGTTCGCGGACGGCCTCCAGCAGGTCGCCAGCGGTCTCACCGAGGTCGCGGCCAACGAGACCGCGAGCAAGGAGAAGCTCAACTCGACCGGCCTGAAGGTGATCTACTCCCAGAAGGGCTGCCAGGTCTCGGCGCCCAAGTAGCCGCGCCGCACGGGGTGCGGGCGGCCGCGGTCCGGCCGTGCCCGCGCCTCCGCGGCGTCGCGTCCCGCCGGTCGTACGCATCGACGGTGCCAGCGGCCACAATGGACGGGTGAGTACCACCAGCCTCCCCCAGCCCGACCGCGCCGCCGAGCTCCGCGAAGCCTTCCTCGCCGCCGGATTCACCGCCGACGGGCTGCTCGACCTGCTCGGAGCCCCCGCCTACGCCGCGCTCGCCCGCAGTGAGACGGTCCCCGCCCTGCGCGCCACCCGCAGCCATGGCGACAGCCCCCTCGCCACCCTGGTCCGGCTGTTCCTCCTCCAGTGCCCCGTCCCCCAGGTGCACGCCGCGCGGGCGCTGCCCGTCGAGGCCGCGCTCGCCGACGGCTGGCTGCGGCGGGAGGGCGACGAGGTGCACGCCACCGTCGACGTGCGCCCGTACGGCGGTCCCGACGGCGAGGACTGGTTCATCGTCTCCGACCTCGGCTGCGCCGTCGGCGGGGCCGGCGGCATCGGCAGCCGCGAGGAGGCGGTCGTCCTCGGCGTCGGCGGGGCCTCCACCACCCTGGCCGGGATCACCGTCCGCGTCCCCGTCGGCTCGGCCCTGGACCTGGGCACCGGATCCGGGATCCAGGCCCTGCACGCGGCGCAGCACGCCACCCGGGTCACCGCCACCGACGTCAACCCGCGGGCCCTGGAATTCACCCGGTTGACGCTGGCACTGTCCGGGGCGCCGGAGGCCGAGCTGCTCACCGGGTCCCTGTTCGAGCCGGTCGGGGACGCCACGTACGACCTGATCGTGTCCAATCCGCCGTTCGTCATCTCCCCCGGCGCCCGCCTCACCTACCGGGACGGCGGGATGGGCGGGGACGACCTGTGCCGGACCCTGGTCCAGCAGGCGGGGGAGCACCTCAACCCGGGCGGGTTCGCGCAGTTCCTCGGCAACTGGCAGCACGTCGAGGGCGAGGACTGGCACGACCGGGTCCGCTCCTGGGTGCCGCGCGGCTGCGACGCGTGGATCGTGCAGCGCGACGTACAGGACGTGACGCAGTACGCCGAGCTGTGGCTGCGCGACGCCGGCGACCACCGCACGGACCCGGCCGAGTACGCGGCGCGCTACGAGGACTGGCTGGACGAGTTCGAGTCCCGCAAGACCAAGGCGGTCGGCTTCGGCTGGATCACGCTGCGCCGCACGGACGCGGCCGAGCCCTCGGTCGTCGTCGAGGAGTGGCCGCACACGGTGGAGCAGCCGCTCGGCGAGACCGTCCTCGCGCACTTCGCCCGCCAGGACTACCTGCGCGAGCACGACGACGCCGCGCTGCTGGCCGGGTACTTCCGGCTGACCGAGGAGGTCGTCCAGGAGCAGGTCGGCGCGCCCGGCGCGGAGGACCCCGAGCACGTGGTGCTCCGGCAGAACCGCGGGATGCGCCGGGCCACGAAGGTGGACACGGTCGGGGCGGGCTTCGCCGGCGTGTGCGACGGCTCGCTCAGTGCCGGCCGGATCCTCGACGCGATCGCCCAGCTGGTGGAGGAGGACCCGGTCCTGCTGCGGGACCGGACCCCGGAGGCGATCCGGGTGCTGGTCGAGCAGGGCTTCCTGGAGCCCGTGCAGGAGCCCGGCCGGTAGCGGTCCGGGCAGCGCGCCCGGGCGCATCCGTGATGTAACCCGGGGTTCGCCCGCCGTTCCCCCACGGGTGGCAGGCTCCCGCTCGGCGGGGGATTCGGGGGGATCCCCCGAGCGGCCCGGGTGGAGGGGGAACGGCATGGAACGCGGTCCGGCGGTCTTCGCGGCGGGCGTGTTCCTGCTGTTCGGCACGGCCCTGCTGGTCTGGACGGGGGCGCGCGCGAGCCGCCGGGCGCCGGTGGCCGAGGGCGTGCGCCCCGCGGTGGCCGTACCGCTGGCGCTGCTCGCCGGCGCGGGGTCGCTGGCCCTGGGAGTCTGGTGCCTCCAGCGGTTCTGAGGCGCGTACCGGTGATGATCTCCGCCGGGGTGTGAAACCCGACGTCGCGGGGGGTGCGGGGGCGGGGCCAGACGGCCCCCGGGCCACTCGGCCCGGTGACCGCGAGGGGCCCGGCGCGGCATCCGGGCGGCAGAAACGGCACTTGTCGGGTTACCGTTCGAGTGGCCGTTGCGGGCTTGTGCCGTTTGACACGGGGGCGGGTTGTACCGTCACACTCCGCAGCGTCGCCGTACTGCGACCGAGTGCCGACCGGAGAGAAGAGCCAAGTTGTCCCCGACTAGCGAGACCGCACAGGGCGGCCGCCGACTCGTCATCGTCGAGTCCCCTGCCAAGGCGAAGACGATCAAGGGCTACCTCGGCCCTGGGTACGTCGTCGAGGCGAGCGTCGGGCACATCCGCGACCTCCCGAACGGCGCGGCCGAGGTCCCCGACAAGTACACCGGCGAGGTCCGCCGTCTCGGCGTGGACGTCGAGCACGACTTCGCGCCGATCTACGTCGTCAACGCGGACAAGAAGGCCCAGGTCAGGAAGCTGAAGGACCTGCTGGCCGAGTCCGACGAACTCTTCCTCGCCACCGATGAGGACCGCGAGGGCGAAGCCATCGCGTGGCACCTCCAGGAAGTCCTCAAGCCCAAGGTCCCCGTCCACCGGATGGTCTTCCACGAGATCACCAAGGACGCCATCCGCGACGCCGTCGCCAACCCGCGCGAGCTGAACCAGCGCATGGTCGACGCCCAGGAGACCCGCCGCATCCTCGACCGCCTCTACGGCTACGAGGTCTCGCCGGTCCTGTGGAAGAAGGTCATGCCGCGGCTGTCGGCCGGCCGCGTCCAGTCCGTCGCCACCCGCCTCGTCGTGGAGCGCGAGCGCGAGCGCATCGCCTTCCGCTCCGCCGAGTACTGGGACCTGACCGGCACCTTCGCCACCGGCCGCGCCGGTGACGCCTCGGACCCGTCCTCGCTGGTCGCCCGCCTGAACACGGTGGACGGCAAGCGGGTCGCGCAGGGCCGTGACTTCGGGCCGAACGGGCAGCTCAAGGGCGAGGTGCTGCACCTCGACGAGGCGAACGCGCGGGCGCTCGCCGCCGCGCTCCAGGGCGCCGCGTTCTCCGTCCGCTCGGTCGAGTCCAAGCCGTACCGCCGCTCGCCGTACGCCCCGTTCCGCACGACGACCCTCCAGCAGGAGGCCTCGCGCAAGCTGGGCTTCGGCGCGAAGGCGACGATGCAGGTGGCGCAGAAGCTGTACGAGAACGGCTTCATCACCTACATGCGTACGGACTCCACCACGCTCTCCGAGACCGCCGTGGCGGCGGCGCGGGCGCAGGTCACGCAGCTCTACGGGGCCGACTACCTGCCCGAGAAGCCGCGCGTCTACGCCGGCAAGGTCAAGAACGCGCAGGAGGCGCACGAGGCGATCCGGCCTTCGGGTGATCGTTTCCGCACCCCGGCCGAGACGGGCCTGACCGGGGACCAGTTCCGCCTGTACGAGCTCATCTGGAAGCGGACCGTCGCCTCCCAGATGAAGGACGCGTCCGGCAACTCGGTCACCGTGAAGATCGGCGGCCGGGCGAGCGACGGCCGGGACGCCGAGTTCAGCGCCTCCGGCAAGACGATCACCTTCCACGGCTTCATGAAGGCGTACGTCGAAGGCGCCGACGACCCGAACGCCGAGCTCGACGACCGCGAGCGCCGGCTGCCGCAGGTCGCCGAGGGCGACGCGCTGACGGCCGAGGAGATCACCGCCGACGGCCACGCGACCAAGCCCCCGGCCCGCTACACCGAGGCCTCGCTGGTCAAGGAGCTGGAGGAGCGGGAGATCGGCCGCCCGTCGACGTACGCGTCGATCATCGGCACGATCCTCGACCGCGGCTACGTCTTCAAGAAGGGCACGGCGCTCGTCCCGTCCTTCCTGTCCTTCGCCGTCGTGAACCTGCTGGAGACCCACTTCGGCCGGCTCGTCGACTACGACTTCACCGCCAAGATGGAGGACGATCTCGACCGCATCGCGCGCGGCGAGGCCCAGTCCGTGCCGTGGCTGAAGCGCTTCTACTTCGGCTCCGAGGACGCCACCGAGGTCGTCCCGGCCGACGGCGACCACCTCGGAGGCCTCAAGGAGCTGGTCACCGACCTCGGAGCGATCGACGCCCGGGAGATCTCCTCCTTCCCCGTCGGCGACGGCATCGTGCTGCGCGTCGGCCGCTACGGGCCGTACGTGGAGCGCGGCGAGAAGGACGCGGAAGGCCACCAGCGGGCCGACGTCCCCGACGACCTGGCCCCGGACGAGCTGACGACCGCCTACGCGGAGGAGCTGTTCGCGAAGCCGAGCGGCGAGTTCGCGCTCGGCGCGGACCCGGTCAGCGGCAACCAGATCGTCGCCAAGGACGGCCGCTACGGGCCGTACGTGACGGAGATCCTGCCCGAGGGCACCCCGAAGACGGGCAAGAACGCGGTCAAGCCGCGGACGGCCTCCCTGTTCAAGAGCATGTCCCTGGACACGGTCACCCTCGACGACGCCCTGCGGCTGATGTCGCTGCCGCGCGTCGTCGGCGCGGACGCGGAGGGCGTGGAGATCACGGCCCAGAACGGCCGCTACGGCCCGTACCTGAAGAAGGGCACGGACTCGCGCTCCCTGGAGACCGAGGACCAGCTCTTCTCCATCACCCTGGACGAGGCCCTCGCGATCTACGCCCAGCCCAAGCAGCGGGGCCGGGCCGCGGCCAAGCCGCCGCTCAAGGAGCTGGGCACCGACCCGGTCAGCGAGAAGCCGGTGGTCGTCAAGGACGGCCGCTTCGGCCCGTACGTGACGGACGGCGAGACGAACGCGACGCTGCGCCGCGACGACGACGTCGAGACGATCACCCCGGAGCGGGGCTACGAGCTGCTCGCGGAGAAGCGGGCCAAGGGGCCGGCGAAGAAGACCGCGAAGAAGGCCCCGGCCAAGAAGGCGCCCGCCAAGAAGGCCCCGGCCAAGAAGGCGACGGCGGCCGCGAAGAAGACGACCGCCGCCAAGAAGACCACGGCCGCGGCGGCCAAGAAGACGGCGGCGAAGAAGACGACGACGGCGGCCGCGAAGAAGGCCGCCGCCGCCCCGGCGGACGAGTAGTCCCTTCCGGGGACGGGGGCACGGCCCCCGTCCCCGGAAGGTGGGTGCGGGGTCACAGCGGGAGCCGTCCACAGGCCACGGCAACGGCCCGGCGCAGCGGATAGGCTGGGCGGATGACGCGAGCCGAGCAGCCAACGGTCGTGACCGCCTCCGAGAACCCCGCCTACGACGAAGCCCTGGCCGCGGACTCCCGCGAGCGAGCGGTGCGCGCGCTGCTGCGCACCCCAGGGCTGCGCCGGCTGTGGAGTGCCCAGCTGGTGACCGGCATCGGCGACGCCCTCGCCCTGCTGGTGCTCGTCCTGCTGACCCTCCAGGCGACGGTCACCACCGCTTCCGGAAACCTCTTCGGGGGCGGCTACCGCGGCGCGGCCCTCTCCGTCGCCGCCGTCTTCGCGGTGCGCGTCCTCGCCACGGTCCTCTTCGGCGCGGTCCTGCTCGGCCCGCTGGCCCGGCTCACCGCCCCCGGCGGCCGGCTCGACCGCCGCTGGACGATGGTCGGCGCCGACGGGCTGCGGATCGTGCTGTTCGTCGTCGCCCCGCTCTGGCTCGACTGGATCCCGGCGCACGCCACGACCGCGCTGCTGGCCACCGTGCTCGTCTCCGGCGCCGCCGAGCGGGTGTGGACCCTGGCCAAGGAGAGCGCCGCCCCCGGGCTGCTGCCCGCGCCGCCGCCGGAGGGGGCGACCGTGCGCCCGCTCCCGGACCACCTCGACGCCCTGCGCCGCCTGAGCCTGCGCACCACCTTCGCCGCGATGCCCGTCGCGGCCGCCGCCCTGCTGGCCGCGACCCTGGTCGGGCGGGCGCTGGGCCTGGGCGTGGACTGGTTCGCCGCCAACCAGTCGGCGCTGGGTTCCTACGTCGCCGCCGGCCTGTTCGCCGCCTCCGTGTCGCTGCTGCTGCCGCTGACGCTGCCCGCCGTGAAGACCCCGAGGCCGCGCTCCCCGCTGGAGGGGCTGCGGGCCCCGAGGGCGGGCGACCGGAGCGAGAAGGGCCGTACGGGTGCGTTCCGGCTGCTCGTGCTGGCCTGCGCCGCCGTCGCCGCCGCGGTGGCGGGCGCCGCCTCCGTCGCCGTGCTGCACGCCTTCGACCTGGGCGGCGGGCCGTCCTCGTACGCCCTGATGGTGCTCGCCCTCGTCGGCGGCACCGCCGCCGGGATCCGCGCCACCCAGGCCGGGAAGGTCCTGCCCGGGCTCTCCCGGCGCCGGCTGCTGGCCCTGGCCATGGCCGTCGCCGGGCTGGCGCTGCTGCTGACCGGGCTGGTCCGGGACACGGCCACCGTGCTGTTCCTGGCGCTGCTCGCCGGCCTCGCCGCGGGCGTCGCCGCCAACACCGGCCACACCCTGCTCGACCAGGAGACCGAGGAGTTCCGCCGGGCCCGGGTCACCGAGCACCTACAGGCCGTGGTGCGGGTGGCCGTGGCCCTCGGGGCGGTGGGCGCCCCCGTGCTGGCCGCCCTGATCGGCCCGCACCGGCTGGGCGGCGGCGCGGTCGTCCTCACGCACGGCGGCGCGGCCTACACCCTGATGCTGCTCGGCGCGCTGCTGCTGCCCGCCGCCGTCGTGGTCCTCACCAAGGCCGACGACCGCGGCGGCGTACCGCTGCGCCGCGATCTGCGCGACGCGCTGCGCGGGGGGGAGCCCGTACAGGCCCCGTCCGCGACGGGGTTCTTCATCGCCCTGGAGGGCGGCGACGGGGCCGGCAAGTCCACCCAGGTCGAGGCCCTGGCCGACTGGATACGGGGCAAGGGCCACGAGGTCGTCGTGACCCGGGAGCCCGGCGCCACCCCGGTCGGCAAGCGGCTGCGCTCCATCCTGCTCGACGTCTCCTCGGCCGGGCTGTCGAACCGCGCCGAGGCGCTGCTGTACGCGGCCGACCGCGCGGAGCACGTCGACACCGTCGTCCGGCCCGCCCTGGAGCGGGGCGCGGTGGTCATCTCCGACCGCTACATCGACTCGTCCGTGGCCTACCAGGGCGCCGGGCGCGACCTGTCCCCGACCGAGATCGCCCGGATCTCCCGCTGGGCCACGGACGGCCTGGTCCCGAACCTGACGGTGCTGCTCGACGTCTCGCCGGAGACCGCGCGCGAGCGGTTCACCGAGGCGCCCGACCGGCTGGAGTCCGAGCCGACCGAGTTCCACCAGCGGGTGCGGGCCGGCTTCCTGACGCTCGCCGCCGCCGACCCCGGCCGCTACCTGGTGGTCGACGCGGGCCAGGACCCCGGCTCCGTGACCACCGTCGTGCGCCACCGCCTGGACCGGATGCTCCCGCTGTCGGAGGCCGAGGTGGCCGCACAGCTCGAAGCCCGCCGGCTCGCCGAGGAGGAGGCCCGGCGCAAGGCCGAGGAGGAGGCCGCCCGCAAGGCGGAGGAGGCCCGGCTGAAGGCCGAGGAGGAGGCCCGCCTGGCCCGGGAGGCCGAGGAGGCGCGGCTCACGGCGGAGCGGGAGGCCGAGGAGGCCCGGCTGCGGGCCGAGCGCGAGGCCGCCGAAGCCCGGCTCAAGGCCGAACAGGAGGCCGCCGAGGCGCGCCGGCTGGCCGAGGAGGAGGCCGCCCGCAAGGCGGAGGAAGCCCGGCTGAAGGCGGAGGAGGAGCGGCGCAGGGCCGAGGCGGAGGCCCGGGCGCGGGCCGAGGCCGAGCGGCTGCGCGCCGAGGCCGAGGAGCGGGCCCTCGCCGCCGAGCGGGAGCGGATCCGGCTCCAGGAGGCGGAGGAGGCCCGGCTGCGCGCCGAGGCGGAGGAGCACCGGCTGGAGAAGCAGCGGCGTGCCGAGGAGGCCCTGCTGCGGGCGGAGGAGGCCCGCAAGCTGGCGGAGGCCTCGGCCGCCAGGGCCGCGGAGGCCTCGGCCGCCAAGGCCGCGGAGGCCGCCCGGGCGAAGGCCGCCGAGGCGCCCGCGCCCAAGGTCGTGATGAGCAAGGACCCGCTCCCGGCGGACGAGGCCGTCACGGTCGAGACGCCGGTGGTGCGCCGGGTCGTCCGGCCGGACGACGTGACCCAGACCGTCCCCGTGCCCAAGATCGACCCGTCGGCGGCGCGTCCGTCCGACGAGACGGCGGTCCTGCCCGCCGTACGGCCCGACGGACCCGCCCCCGCCCCGGGCGGGCGGACCCGTCCGGCGGAGCGTCCGACCGCCCCGCACACCCAGGAGCCCCCGGCCGACCGGGTGCCGCCGGAGATCTTCCGGGACTCCGGGAACGACGTGACCCGCGAGCTGCCCGTCTTCGACGAGGACGGCCGGCCGCGCCGGGCCCCGTCCGACTGGGCCGAGGCGACCCCGATGGACGACGTGCCGACCCTGGCGGACGAGCTGCTGGGCCCGCGCCCGGAGCACGGCGACGAAGGCGGTGACCGCGGTGACCGGGGTGACCGTAGTGACGAGCGGGGCGACGGGGGCGGCCGGGGCGGATGGCGCCGTCGCCGCTGACCCGGCGGGCGGGCGCAGACCGCACCGGGAACGGATTGTCGGTGGCGCGCGCCACAATGTGAGCAGACGGGTGCGGGGCACCCACGGACGGTGAAAGGCGGTGGGCGGGATGCCCGTGTGGGACGACCTGGTGGGTCAGGAGCGCGTGCACGCGCAGCTGGCCGCCGCCGCCCGCGACGCCGACGCCCTGGTCACGGCCGCCGCCGGGGGCGAACCGCTGCCGCCCGGCTCCAAGATGACCCACGCCTGGCTGTTCACCGGCCCGCCCGGCTCCGGGCGGGCCACCGCCGCCCGCGCCTTCGCGGCGGCCCTGCAGTGCGTCAGCCCGGACCGCGCCCTCGGCGGGGAACCGGGCTGCGGGTTCTGCGACGGCTGCCACACCACCATGGCCGGGACGCACGCCGACGTCGAGATCGTCCGCACCGACCTCCTGTCGATCGGCGTGAAGGAGACCCGCGACCTGGTCCGCCGGGCCCAGCTCTCCCCGGCGGTCGGCCGCTGGCAGGTCATCGTCCTGGAGGACGCCGACCGGCTCACCGAGGGCGCGGGCAACGTCCTGCTGAAGGCCGTGGAGGAGCCCGCCCCGCGCACCGTGTGGCTGCTCTGCGCCCCCTCGCTGGAGGACGTGCTGCCCACCATCCGCTCCCGCTGCCGCCACCTCACCCTCACCACCCCGTCCGTGGCGGCGGTGGCCGAGGTGCTGGTGCGGCGCGACGGCGTCGAGCCGGCCGCCGCCGCGGCCGCCGCCCGCGCGACCCAGGGCCACATCGACCGGGCCCGCCGGCTCGCCACCGACGAGGCCGCCCGCACCCGGCGCGCCGCCGTGCTGAAGCTCCCGCTGCGGGTGGACGACGTGGGCGGCTGCCTCAAGGCCGCGCAGGAGCTCGTGGACGCCGCCGCGGAGGACGCCAAGCAGGTCGCGGAGGAGGTCGACGCGAAGGAGACCGAGGAGCTGAGGGCCGCGCTCGGCGCCGGGGCGGGGGCCGGCGGGCGGCTGCCGCGCGGCACGGCCGGGGTGATGAAGGAGCTGGAGGACCGCCAGAAGCGCCGCCGCACCCGTACCCAGCGCGACACCCTCGACCTCGCCCTCACCGACCTGACGGGCTTCTACCGGGACGTCCTGGCCCTCCAGCTCGGCTCCGCCCTGGCCATCGCCAACGACGACATACGCCCCGACCTGGACCGGATCGCCCGCGCCTCGGGCCCCGAGCGGACGCTGCGGCGCATCGAGGCGATCATCGCCTGCCGCGAGGCCCTCGACCGGAACGTGGCCCCGCTCCTGGCGGTGGAGGCCATGACGATGGCCCTGCGGGCCGGGTGACGGGTTCACCCGTACGAGCGGTCCCGGGCGGTGCGCGGGGAGGACCGCGCGGTCGCCGGACGGCGGGTCCGCCCCCGGTCGGCGGGCGGCCGCGCGGGCGGCGGCCGACGGACAGGCGCCCCGGCAGGCCGTACGCTCGCCGCATGGACACCAGGCGACTGCTGCGTACCACCGGGACCGTGATCGCCGCCGCCGGGCTGCTGCTCTCCGGCTGTACCTCGGGCAGCCCGGACGTGGCCTCGGCCTCGGCCGAGCCGTCCCCGGTGCCGTCCGGACTGCGCCCGTACTACGAGCAGAAGCTGAGCTGGCGCGACTGCGGTGTCCAGGGTTTCCAGTGCTCCACCATGAAGGCGCCGCTGGACTACGCGAACCCGGGCTCCGGCCAGGACGTGGACATCGCGGTGGCCCGCCGCACGGCCACCGGCCCGGGCAAGAAGCTGGGCTCCCTGGTGGTCAACCCGGGCGGACCCGGCGGCTCCGGTATCGGCTACCTCCAGGCGTACGCCGGCATCGGCTACCCGGCGCCGGTGCGCGCCCGCTACGACATGGTCTCCTTCGACCCGCGCGGGGTGTCCCGCAGCAGCCCCGTGGAGTGCCTGACCGGGCCGGCGATGGACCGTTTCACCCAGGTGGACCAGACCCCGGACGACCCGGGGGAGCGGGCCCGGCTGGTGGCGGCGTTCAAGGAGTTCGCGGCGGGCTGCGAGCAGCGTTCGGCGCGGATCCTGCCGCACGTCTCCACCGTCGACGCGGCCCGCGACATGGACCTGCTCCGGGCGCTCCTGGGCGACGAGAAGCTGAACTACGTCGGCGCCTCCTACGGCACCTTCCTCGGCGCGACGTACGCGGACCTCTTCCCGGGCCGGGTCGGCCGGCTGGTCCTGGACGGGGCGATGGACCCCTCGCGGCCGGCGCTCGAACTCAACCGCGACCAGACGGCGGGCTTCGACACGGCCTTCCGCTCCTTCGCCAAGGACTGCGCGAAGCAGGCCGACTGCCCGCTGGGGCGGGGGACGCCGGAGGCACAGGGGCAGCGGCTGAAGGAGTTCTTCCGCAAGCTGGACGCCCAGCCGGTCCCCTCCGGCGACCCGGCCCGCCCGCTGGGCGAGTCCCTCGCGACGACCGGCGTGATCGCGGCGCTGTACGACGAGAGCGCCTGGCCGCACCTGCGCCAGGCCCTCACGGAGGCGATGAACGGGGACGGCGCGGGCCTGCTGTCCCTCGCCGACAGCTACTACGAGCGCGAGGCGGACGGCAAGTACGCCAACCTCATGTTCGCGAACGCCGCCGTGAACTGCCTCGACCAGCCCCCGGCCTTCACCGGCCCGGAGGCGGTGGACGCCGCCCTGCCCTCCTTCGAGAAGGCCTCGCCGGTCTTCGGCGCGGGGCTGGCCTGGGCCTCGCTGAACTGCGCCTACTGGCCGGTGAAGGCCACGGGCACGGCGAAACCCCTCACGGCCCGGGGCGCGGCCCCGATCGTGGTGGTCGGCACGACCCGCGACCCGGCGACCCCGTACAAGTGGGCCCAGGCCCTGGCGGACCAGCTCGACTCGGGCACCCTCCTCACCTACGACGGCGACGGCCACACGGCGTACGGCCGGGGCAGCGACTGCGTCGACACCGCGATCAACCGCTACCTCCTGGAGGGCCAGGCCCCACCCGCCGGCAAACGCTGCTGACCCCCCTGGCGGGACCTGGTTCGGGGCATCGCATCGAACCCTGTAGACTTGGCGACGCTGCTGATGAGAGCCTCCTTACGGGGACTTTTCTCGTCTTCCCAGCGGTGCCGCCTTAGCTCAGTTGGCCAGAGCAACGCACTCGTAATGCGTAGGTCTCGGGTTCGAATCCCGAAGGCGGCTCCATCAAAACCCCAGGTCGTGTTCCACGCGGCCTGGGGTTTTCCGTTGCCCGGCTTCAGTGGGGCGTCAGCGCGGCTTCGGGGGTGGCGGCCCGGGTGGGGTCGTGGGTGCCGGGAGCGGCGGCGGCCCGTGTGGCGACGGCGGCGGCGTGCTCGTCGCCGACGGCTACGTCCCGGACCGTCCAGCCGGGTGGCGCGGTGACCGCGTTGGCCCGCGTGCCCAGGTAGTCCAGCGAGGGGGGCCGGTCGAGGCCGATGCCGAGGCCCTTCAGGTAGGCCTCCTTCCGGGCCCAGGTACGCGCGAACGCGGGGGGAGCGGCGGACGCGTCGAGCGTGCTCAGCTCGGCGGTCTCCCGCGGGTGCAGGGACAGCCCCACCTCCGCCACGACGTCCGGCCCCGGCACCGCCTCGACGTCCACTCCCACCGGTGTCGGGGCGAAGGCCATCAGGCAGAGCCCGCGGCTGTGGGAGAGGGAGAAGTGGAGGGAGTGGCCCCGTACCACCGGACGCCCGTGGGGCCGGCCGCACGAGACGCACGGCAGCCGGCCCAACGGGACGTCCGCAGGGGGGAGCGAGAGGTAGGCGCCGAGCAGCAGGCGCAGGCCCGTGTGCCCGGCCAGGTAGGTGTCCCGGTCGGCTCGCCCCCGGAAGGCGGCGACCCGTCGCTTCTCGCCGTCGTCGAGCAAGGAGTCGGCGAGCCGGGCCACCACGCCCCGGAACTCGTGGGTTCGCACGAGCCACAGCGTGGCGGGCCCTCGTGAGCCCGGCGGCTCCAACGGCCCTTCCCACGCCCCGTCGACGAGCCGTGCGGGGACGTGTGCCCCGCGCGTCATGCGGTCGCGCCGACGAACGCGGCGACCTCGGCGACCACCGGAGCCCGCAGGAACGTGTAATGGTCGCCGCGCACCGTGGCGTGCCGCACCGTTCCGCGGGTGGCCCCGCCCCAGCGCGGCGCCGAGTCGAGGTTGGGCGAGTCGTCCGGAATCAGCAGTCGCAGTTCCGCGGCGACCGTCCCGCTGGGGCGGTAGTGGGCCAGGGCCTCGGCGTGCGCCTGGAACACCGCGAAACGCCTCTCCAGTTCTTCGCGTACGACCGCGATCTGCTCCGCCGCCTCCTCGCCGCCGCCCGCGATGGCCGACGCGAGCCAGCCGAGCGGGTCGACGGCGGCCGGGCCGGTCGTGGGCATGCTCCAGCCCAGGGAATCGGAGACGTCCTCGGTGAAGCGGGACAGCAGGGTCCGCCCGCCGTCCGCGCCTTCGTAGCCGAGCTCCGCCCAGGACAGGGTGAAGGGGGAGTCCAGGAGGGCGACGAATTCGACCTCCGCGCCCTCCTGTTCGAGCCGTCTGGCCATCTCGAAGGCCACGATGCCGCCCATCGACCAGCCGCCGAGCCGGTACGGGCCGTGCGGTGACGCCTCCCGTGCGGCCGCCACGTACCGGTCGACGATCTCCGCGAGGGAGTTGACGGGGTCACCGTCCCGGATCCCGAAGGCCTCGATGCCGAACACCGCGCAGGTGCCCGCCAGGCACTTCGCGAGGGCCGCGTAGGAGTGGACGGTCCCCCCGATGGCGTGGACGAGGAAGAGTGTCGCCTCCTCGTCCCCCGGTACGGCGTCCGCGGCACGGGCCAGCGGAACGAGCCGCGCGGCCCGGTCCGCCGTGGTGCGGCTAGGCACGGGGGGCACCTCCCGCCGTCGTGGCGCGGTCGATCGTCTCGGCGAGGTCGGCGACCGTCGCGTTGTAGAAGAAGTCACGGAACCGTACGGGGACGGAGAAGACCGACCGCACCTGGCCCACCAGGTTCATCGCCAGCAGGGAGTGGCCGCCGAGCTCGAAGAAGTCGTCGTCGACGGAGACCTGATCCACTCCGAGCACCTCGGCGAACATCTCGCACAACGCCTCTTCGCGCGGGGTGCCCGGCCCGCGCCAGGCCGATCCGCCGGCCTCCGGCGCCGGCAGCGCACCGCGGTCCACCTTGCCGCTCGCCGTCACCGGCAGCGCGTCGAGGATGACGACCACCGACGGCACCATGTATCCGGGCAGCCGCTCCTTGGCGAACGTGCGCAGCGCGCCCGCGTCCGGCTCGGCCGCGGGGGACGGAACCACGTACGCCACCAGACGCCGGTCTCCCGGCGCGTCCTCGCGCACCGCGACGGCGGCGCTCTCCACCTGCCGGTGGTCCAGCAGGCAGGACTCCACCTCACCCGGCTCGATCCGGTAGCCGCGCACCTTCACCTGATCGTCGGTCCGACCGACGAACACGAGCTGGCCGTCCGGCTGGTGGCGCACCAGGTCGCCCGTGCGGTACATCCGCTCGCCGGGGCCCCCGAGCGGACAGGCCACGAACCGCTCGGCGGTCAGTGCCGCCCTGCCCAGGTATCCGCGCGCAAGCCCCGCGCCGGCCAGGTAGAGCTCCCCCGTGACCCCCGCGGGCACCGGCTGGAGGCCTTCGTCCAGGACGTAGGCACGGGTGTTGTGCACGGGCCGGCCGATGGGCACGGCCGGGCCCTGCTCGTCGTCCGAGGCGTCGGCCGTTCCGAACCAGGCCGTGGCGTACACGGTGGACTCGGTCGGGCCGTACAGGTTGACCACGTCGGCGCCGGGCAGCGCGGACCGCACCCGACGCAGCACGCCGGGTACGAGCGCCTCGCCGGCCAGGGCCGCGGTGCCCGCCTTGACGTCCAGGTCCGAGCGGTTGGCCAGAGCCGCGAAGCCGGAGGGCACGCCGCCGATGTGGGTGGCCGACCAACCGGGCCGTTCGGCCAGCTCCAGGAGGTCGCGCAGCACCTCGACGCAGCCGCCCCACACCAGGGGGACGATCACCTCGAACACCGAGACGTCGAAGGTCAGCGACGTCGTCGCGAGGACGTGGGCGAGCCGGTCGGCGCCGTAGCCCTCGCCGGCCCAGGCGGCCAGGGCGCCGACTCCCGCGTGCGGGACGACGACCCCCTTGGGGCGGCCGGTGGATCCCGAGGTGTAGATCACGTAGGCCGGATGGCCCGGCAGCAGCGGGGTACGGCGGTCCGCGTCCGTGAGCGGGACGTCGGCGACGGCCGCCTCGGCGGCGTCCTCGACCAGGATCCGCCGGAGGCCCTCGGCCGGCGGGGCCGGCCGCTGCGAACCCACGGTGAGGAGCAGGCCGGGACGGGCGTCGGCCAGGACGGACTCCACGCGGGCCGCCGGCAGTCCGGGGTCGAGCGGCAGGTAGCCGGCCCCCGCCTTGAGCACGGCCCAGACGGCCACCACCATCTCGGCGGACCGCGGCACCGCCACCGCGACGAGCGTCTCGGGCCCGGCGCCCTCGCTCACGAGGAGCCGCGCGAGCCGGTTCGACCAGGCGTCGAGCTCGGCGTAGGTGAGCCGGCGGTCCCCGCTGATCAGCGCGGTCGCCTCGGGGGTGCGCCGCACCTGCGCGTCGAACAGCTCGGGCAGCAGGGGGCTACGCAGGGGCCGGGCGGTGTCGTTCCAGTCGTGGACGATCCGGCGGTATTCGGCGTCGTCGAGCAGCGGCGGGGTGCCGATGCGCTGGTCGGGGTCGGCGGCGAACGCCTCCAGGAGCCGTACGAAGCGGGCCGAGAGGCTCTGCGCCGTATCGGCATCGAAGAGGTCGGCGGCGAACACCCAGCCGCCCCGCAGCCCGGCCGGCTCCCGGTCGGCGCCGCGGTTCTCGGACAGACCGAGGGTCACGTCGAACTTCGCCACCTGCTGGGGTCCCTCCCACGGTGTGACGTCCACACCGGGGAAGTCGAGGGTGCCCTCGTCGTTGTTCTGGAACACGAGCAGGGTCTGGAAGAGCGGGTGGCGCCCGGTCGTCCGGGCCGGGTTGAGCACCTCGACCAGGCGCTCGAACGGGATGTCCTGGTGCGCGTAGGCGCTCAGGTCGGTCCGCCGGACCCGGGCGAGCAGTTCGGTGAAGGCCGGATCACCCGAGGTGTCCGTGCGCAGGACCAGGGTGTTGACGAAGAATCCGATCAGGTCGTCCAGCGCGTTGTCGGTGCGCCCCGCCACGACCGATCCCACGGGTACGTCGGTGCCCGCGCCGAGCCTGGTCAGGAGCACGGCGAGGACCGATTGGACCACCATGAACATGGTGACCTGGTGCTCGCGGGCGATGGCGTCGAGTCGCGCGTGCACGGCGGCGTCGAGCTCGAACTCGACGATCCGGCTGCGGTAGCTCGGTGCGGCCGGGCGCGGCCGGTCCGTGGGCCATCGCAACTCGTCGGGCAGACCGGCGAGCTGCTCCTTCCAGTAGGAGACCTGCCGGCTGATGAGGCTGTCCGGGTCGCTCTCGTCGCCGAGGAGTTCGCGCTGCCACAGCGTGTAGTCGGCGTACTGCACGGGCAGGTCGGACCAGTCGGGAGCCGATCCGGACCGGCGTGCCGCATAGGCCTCGGAGAGGTCGCGCTGGAGCGGCTGGGTGGACCAGCCGTCGCTCGCGATGTGGTGGATGAGGACGACGAGCACGTGATCGGTGTCCGAGGTGGAGAACAGCCAGCCGCGCACCGGTATCTCACCGGTGAGGTCGAAGACGTACGAGGAGGCTTCGGTGACCTTGGCCTCGATCTCGTCCGCGGTGAGCCGGACGCATTCCAGTGGCACGCGTGCCTCGTCCCGGGGCAGGATCCGCTGGACGGCCTGGCCGCCGGCGTCGGCGACCACGGTCCGCAGGCTCTCGTGCCGGCCCACCACGTCGGCCAACGCCGCGCGTAGCGCGGGGACGTCCAGGGGGCCGGCCAGGCGCAGGGCCACCGGGATGTTGTAGGTGGCGCTCGCCCCCTCCAACTGGTCGATGAACCACAGTCTGCGCTGGGCGTGGGACAGGGGGATCATGCGGGCCCTCCTTGGGCGTGTCGCAGGGCGAGCATCGCGTGGTGGAGGTCGTCCTCCTCGACGATCTCGTCGAGGATCAGGGTCGAGACGCCGAGCGCGAGGTAGCGCGCGAGCAGCTCGCCGACCTCGGCGTAGGTCCCGACCAGGTACGGGCAGAACGTCTTGTAGGCCCGGAACGGGTAGAGCCAGTAGGCGTCCTTGGGCACCGAGGAGCGGAACGCGTCCTCGGACAGGCTCAGGTGCCACCGCGACTCGACGGTCTCGGCGGCGATCTCGTGCACCTCCTCGCCCATGGGGTCGGCGGGGAAGCGGGCGTGGGCCACCCGCCAGGCCTCCTCGGCGGTGTCCCGGGCGATGATGCCCAGGCGGATCCCGCTGTCCGCCAGGGGGGACTCGCCCTGGTACCCGTCGATCTCGCGGGGGTAGGCCAGGCGGGTCGCCCCGAGTCGCCGCTGCGCGGTGCGGCAGGCGTCGGAGGTCCCGGAGACGAACACGCCGGGGGTCAGGGCGGGGTCGAGCGGGGGGCTGACCGCGGCGTTCTTGAGCCGGAAGTGCTCGCCCTGGTACGTGACCGGCCGCTTGCCGTCCAGCAGGCGCGTGACCACTTCGGCGTACTCGGAGAGCCGGTCGTAGCGCTCGTCGTGGTCGAGGCCGCAGCCCAGCTCCTGGAGGTGGCGGTGGAATCCCCCGGTGACGTAGTTCAGGTCCACCCGGCGCTCGTGCAGGAAGCCGATGCTGCTGATCATCCGGGCGACGCTGAACGGATGCATGTACACCGGGTTCACGGCCACCATCGGGACGAAGCGTTCGGTGCGGTCGATGAGCAGCTGCGCCGCGGCCCACGGATCGAGCAGCTTGTTGTCGCTGTAGACGAGCATGCCCCGTACGCCCGCGGCCTCGGCCCACTTCGCCTCCTGGGCCAGGCGCTCGCGGAACTCCCAGGGTGTGCAGTCCATGGCCGACGGAAATGTCGTGTATACGGTCACCACTGGTTCTGACTACCTCGTTTCTCCATCAGGGATGTCGTCTCTCAGAGTTCGATGTGCAGGTGCTCAAGGCCGCGGTAGGTGCGGTTCCTGCCCCACGTGATCTCGCGGACCCGGGCCGCCGGGAAGCGCTCGCAGAACAGCGTGAGCAGCATGGCGGCCTCCATGCGGGCGAGCGTGGCGCCCATGCAGTAGTGCATGGCGTGCCCGAAGGCGAGGTGGTCGGCCCTGCGGGCGCCGGGGGTGTGGGCGGCGGGACGGGCCGGTGCCGGGTGGGCCTGGAACGGGTCCTGGCCGGTCAGCGAGACCAGCACCAGCTCGCCCGCCGCGATGGGGCAGCCGCCCAGCTTCAGGTCGGAGGCCGCGGTGCGCGCCACGTGGCCGAGCGGCGGGTACAGCTGGAGCACGCGCTCGATGATCGCCTCGACCTCGTCCGACTCCGCCGGGTCGCGGACCAGTTCCGACAGGCCGTTCTCCAGGACGTACCAGAGCGAGAGGCTCATCAGGGCGGCGGTCGTCTCCAGGCCGCCGAACAGCATCAGGGAACAGGTGGCCAGCCGGTCCTGGTCGTCACCGCTGGTCAGGCTCCAGATGCTGTCGGCGTCGTCCGCGCTCTCCTTGATGTACGCGCCCATCTCCCGCAGCGCCCGCTGGGCGCGCACGGCGTGGTCGCGCCGGTAGGAGGTGGCGAGGAAGTCGGAGAGTGCTCCGGCCCACTCGTGCAGCCGGCTCGCGTCGGTGGGCCGCAGGCCCAGCATGCGGGCCATGCTGCGCGCGGAGATCACCTCGGCCAGTCGGCTCGCCGCGTCCGCGGTGCCGTCCTGCGGGAGCTCGTCGAGCGCCTGCACCACGATGGCCCGGATCTCGTCCCGCAGCCGGCGGATCCGGCCCGGGGAGAACAGCCGCTGGACGCCGCGCCGGGCGGCGGTGTGCTCGTCGCCGTCGAGCAGGACGAACCACCTGCCGAGGATCTCCAGGAGTTCGGCGCATTCCTCGCGGGTGTCGGCGGGCAGGTAGTTCCCGGCCTCCAGGGTGCGTGAGGACAGGCTCGGGTGGCCGAGGGCCTCCTGCGCCGTGTCCCGGTCGGCGACGACCCACGAGCCGAGCTCCCGGTAATGGCGTACGGTGCCCGCTTCGCTCACGCCCATCGCGGGCCCTCCTCCTCGATGACGGCGTCGACCCGCAGATCGGGGTCTGCGGCGACGCGGTCGAGCAGCCCCACCAGCCGCTCGGCCAGGCCCGCGACCGTGTCGCGGTCGAACAGGTCCGTGGCGTATTCGAGCGTGCCGGTGATGCCCTGCGGCGACCGGTCGGAGCCGGGCAGCTCGTCCAGGTACAGACCGAGGTCGAACTTGGCGACCGAGGTGGGCACCAGGGCGGCGCTCCCGCGCAGGCCCGGCAGCCGTACGTCCTCGAAGGAGCCGCCGAAGGACAGCGCCACCTGGAACAGCGGGTGGTGGGCGGACGAGCGGCGCGGGCTCAGCGCCTCCACGATCCTGTCGAAGGGGACGTCCTGATGTGCGTAGGCCTCCAGGTCGCGGTCGCGGACCCGGCCCAGGAGCTCCCGGAAGGTCGGGCCGCCCGAGACGTCCGTACGCAGCACCACCATGTTGACGAAGAAGCCGACCAGGTCGTCGAGGGCCTCGTCGCCGCGTCCGAGGACCGGGGTGCCGATCGGGATGTCGCGGCCCGCGCCGGACCCGGCGAGCACCACGGCGAGCGCCGCCTGCAGCACCATGAAGACGGTGGCGTCGCCGCTGTGCGCGAGGCGCGCCAGGGCCTGGTGGGTCTCGCGGCCGACGGTCACCTCCACCCCCGCTCCGCGGTGGGAGGCCACGGCGGGCCGCGGCCGGTCGGCCGGCAGCTCGATGCGCTCCGGGAGTCCCTCCAGCGCGCCCCGCCAGAAGCGGGTCTGCCGGGCCAGGAGGCTCGCCGGGTCCTGTTCCCCGCCGAGCGCGAGGCGCTGCCACACGGTGAAGTCCGCGTACTGGGCGGGCAGCGGCTGCCACTCGGCGGTCCGGCCCGTGGTCCGGGCGGCGTACGCCTGCCACAGGTCGCGCAGGATCAGCCGCAGCGACCACCCGTCGGCCGCCACGTGGTGCACGAGGAGGAGCAGCGCCTGCTCACCGGGCCGGTCCTGGAGGTCGAACAGCACGACGCGCAGGGGCGGCTCGCCCGTGATGTCGAAGGTTTCCGTGGCGGCTTCGGCCAGTGCCCGATCGAGGTCCGCGGCGGCGCAGGTCCCGGTGCGCAGCCGCGGGCAGGCCTCCTGCGGGGTGAGGATCCGCTGGAAGGGCACGCCGTCGTTCTCGGGGTACACCGTGCGCAAGGACTCGTGGCGTGCCACGAGGTCGCCGAGCGCGGCCCTCAGCGCCGCGTCGTCCACCCCGCCGGACAGGCGCACGGCGACGGGGAGGTTGTAGGTGGGGCTCGGCCCCTGGAGCTGTGCGAGGTACCAGAGTCCCTGCTGGGCGGAGGAGAGCGGCAGCGGGTCGGGGCGCGGCACCGACCCGGGTGGGGGAACGGCACGCCCGGCCGCGGCCGGCTCGGCCTCGGCGAGGGCCCGGGCCACCTCCCGGGCCGTGGGATGGGCGAACAGGGTGCGGATGCCCAGCTCGCGGCCGAGCACCGTCCGCACCCGGCTGATCAGGCGCATCGCCGACAGCGAGTCGCCGTCGAGTTCGAAGAAGTCGTCGTCGGCCCCGACCTGCGGGAGGTCCAGGACCTCGGCGAACAGGCCGCACAGGGCTTCTTCCAGGTCGGTCCCGGGTGCGGACGAGAGGACGGCTTGCGGGGAGGAACTCACGAGAAACCCTTCATTTCTGCCGCCAGCAGGCGAGTGAGGCTCGAACGGAACCTGCGGACGCATTCCGTTGCCTGGGCAGCGGTGAACACGTCGGCGGAGACCTGGAGGACTCCGCGGATGTTCCCGACCGGTTGCCAGCTGAACTCCCAGTGCGCCGGGAAGATGGCCCACTTCGGTGTGACGGGCCGCAGGGTGCTGCGCACCCCGGCCAGGCGCAGCCGGGGGGTCTCGGTGTCGGCGTTGACCACGTGGAGGAACAGCGGGGCGGAGCCGGGACGGCGGCGCGTGCCGGCCGCCTTGAGGATGCGCGAGTACGGCACGTCCTTGTGGGCGAGCGCGGCCTCGATGGCCGCGCCGTGCGCCTGGACGAGCTCGGCACTCGACGCGCCCTCAGGCCAAGAGGTGCGTACGGGGAGGGTGTTGAGCAGCGGCCCCATGGTCGCCTGGAGCTCCTGGGTGTCGCGCAGGACGACCGGCAGGCCGACCGTGGACTCCCCGTCCGTGCTCTGGCCGTCGGTGCTCCGGCCGTCCGTGCTCTGGCCGTCCGTGCTCTCGCCGACCGCCAGGCTGACGGCCGTGAAGAGCACCGCCGTGGGGGACACCCGGGCGGAGCGCGCCAGTTCGCGCACGCCCCGTGTGTCGGTGGCGTCCAGGTCGAGTCCGAGCGCATGGAGGGCGCCCTGCTCGTCCGCGGCCGGCGGGACGGTTCTGGCCGGGGGCTGCGGCCGTACACCGTCGAGCCGCTCCCGCCACCAGGTGAGGTCCCAGGTGCGGCTCTGTTCCTCCGCGGCGTGCGCGAAGAAGTCCGGTGCGGGGGGGAGCGTGGGAACGCCGCCGCCGCGCAGCGCGTTGTACGCCGCGCCCAGTTCCTCCAGGAAGAGCGCGAGGGACCAGCTGTCACCGGCCACGTGGTGGACGGCGAGACCCAGGAAGTGGCGGTCCGGCGCCACCGAGACGAGCCTGGCCCGTACCGGCATCCCGGCTGCCAGGTCCATCGGTGTCTCCCACGTCCGGGCCAGGGCGGCGAGGGCCCCGTCGTCCCCGCCCCGTACGATGCCGACGCCCAGCCCGGGCAACGCCGCCGGGTCCGTGGCCTCCACCGCCCGGCCGTCGGCGTAGGTGCTGTGGAGCACCGGGTGACGTCGGACGACGAGGTGCAGCGCCGCTTCCAGGACGGATGCGTCCACCGCCCCGGTGATCTCGAAGCACAAGGGCATGGTGTACACCGGCAGGCCCCCGATGGCCTCGTGGGCCAGCATGGACAGCTGCATGTCGGACAGCGGCCGCTCGGTGGGCGTGGTGACGGTCACCGTGTCCCGCCCCCCGCCGGCAGGGTCGCCTCGGCGAGCCAGTCACCGAAGGTCGCCGCCCGCAGGCAGCTGCTGGGCGCGAGCTCGACGCCGGTGGCCTCGCGGACGCGTGCGCAGATGCGCAGCGCCATCAGCGAGTGGCCGCCCAGTGCGATGAAGTCGTCGTCGTCCGTGACGGCGTCCACCCCGAGCGTGCTGCGCCAGATCTCCCGCAGCCGGTCCGGGACGCTGTCGGTCGTGGCGCCGTCCGCTCCGGTGTCGCGGTGCTGCGCGGGCGGCTCTGGCAGGTCGAGACGGGAAAGCTTGCCGTTGGGCAGCCGGGGCAGTTCCTCCATGAAGACGATCTGGTCGGGACGCATGGCGGGCGGCAGCACGGACGCCAGGTAGGCGCGTACGGCCCGCGCGGTGAGCAGCGTCTCCTGGGGGGCGGGCGGGCCGGCGGGCGCCGGGGCCTGCGGGCGGGCCGTCTCACGCGTCGCGTAGACATAGGTGACGTCGGCGTCGACGCCCACGCACCAGTCGTCGATCTCGTTGACGGTGAACCCGGCGTCGGTCAGCAGCGACTTGATCTCCTCGCCGACCACGCTGGCGCGTTCGACCTCCAGGCACACCTGGCGCACCCGGTCCCAGTGCTCGGGCCTGATGCCGCGCAGGACACTGAGTTCGGCGCCCTCGGTGTTGACCTTGAGCAGGTCCACCCGGTCGAGGCCCCGCTCCTCCAGCAGGGTCGACAGGGTCGTCGTGGCCACGGTGTGCGACGTGGACTCCAGCCGGCTCTCCGCGGCCACCAGGAGGGAGGACAGTTCGTCCTCGGCCAGGTCGCCGTCGGCGATCACGGTGTTGCGGTAGTGCGACTGGACGAGTTCGGCCGCGGCCTGCTCGCGTGCGGTGCCGAGGCCCGACAGGTAGGTCAGCTGGGGGAAGGAGGTCAGCCGCTCGCTGCCGATCCGGTCCGTGAGCGCCACCGGGACGACTTCCGTCGTCACGGAGTTCAGCTCCAGGTTGCAGCGCAGGTAGGGCAGTACGTCCGGATTGGGTTCGACGGAGACGAGGCGGATGCCCTCGGCCTGCCGGTGCGCCCACAGCGAGAAGAGGCCGATGTTGGCGCCGACGTCGACGACCACCGCGCCGTCGTCGAGGTGGAGGCCGAACCGGGAGTACTCGTCCTCGTCGAAGATCTGCCGGTAGAGGAAGAGCGCTTCGTCGGGCGATGGTGTGGCGACGGCGAGGCCGTTGGGCAGCTGGATGCGCTTGAGGCCGTCGACGACCGTGGCATGGCGCCGCTCGGCGGCGACGTACGCGACCAGGCGGACGCCGCTCTCCTCGTCGGGGACGGCGACGACGGCGGCGTCGCGCACCATGGGGTGGCGGCGCAGGGTGGTGCCGACCTCGCCGGGCTCGACGCGGACCCCGCGCACCTTCACCTGGTCGTCGACGCGGCCGCGGAACTCCAGGTAGCCGGCGGGGGCGCGGCGCACGAGGTCACCCGTGCGGTAGATCCGCCCGCCCGGCGTCCCGAAGGGGTCGGGCCGATAGCGTTCGCGGGTCTGCTCCTCGTCGTGGAGGTAGCCGGCCGAGACCGGAACGCCGCCGATCCACAGCTCGCCGGTCTCGCCGTCGGGGACGGGGCGCATGCCGTCGTCCAGGACGTGGAGCTCGGCGCCGTCGATGGCCCGGCCGATCGGGGCGATGTTTCCGTCGAAGTCCTCGCCGGCGTCCCAGAAGGTCACGCTGACCGAGGTCTCGGTCGGCCCGTACTGGTTGAACAGGTCGCAGAGCGGCAGGGCCTTGCGGAAACGCTCCACCATCTCCATGTCCAGCGCCTCGCCGCCGCAGTAGACCCGGCGCAGGTCGTCGCAGAACTCCACTTCCTCCTCGGCCAGTACGTGCCGGAGCATGGACGGCACGAAATGGGCCGTGGTGATCCCGGTGTCCTGGATCAGCCGGATCAGGCCCCGGCTGTCGAACTGCAGCCCGGGTGGCGCGATGACCAGGGTGCCGCCCGCGATGAGCGGCGAGAAGATCTCGTGCAGTGAGGCGTCGAACGCGATCGAGGCCTTGTGCAGGACGCGGTCGGACGCGTCGATGCCGTACTGCTCATGGCCCCAGGCGAGCCGGTTGGCCACCCCGGCGTGCTGGAGCACCACCCCCTTGGGCGTGCCGGTCGAGCCGGACGTGAACAGCACCAGCGCCGGGGCGTCCGGGCGCGCGTCGGCGGGCCGCCGGACGCCGCCCTCCGCCGCGGCGTCGTCCGCGGGGCCGAGCAGGCCGACATCGGCCCAGCGGTCGGGCCGCAGGTCCTGGTCTTCGTGTCGGCTGCCGTTGTTGTGCAGGATCAGGCGGGGGTCCGCGGCGGCGATGATCCGGTCGATGCGCTCGGCCGGGTACTCGGGGTCCAGCGGTACGCCGACGGCGCCCACGCTCAGGGTGGCGAGCAACGAGGTCACGTAGTCCGCCGAGCGCAGGAAGTGGAGGCCCACGTGGTCGCCGGCCGTGACACCGGCGCGGGTCAGGAGGGACGCGGTCGCGTTCACGCGGCGCCACAGGGCGTCGTAACCCAGTTCGCCGTCCGCGCTGATGACGGCGGTGCGGTCGTCGCCGAGGGTGCCCGACCCGGCGAGCAGGTCCAGCAGATGCGTGTGGTTCATGGTTCAGCCGGCCTTCTGCGCGACGGCGACGATGGAGACCCGGGGCACCTCGGCCACGAAGGAGCCGTTCGCGCGGTAGATGCGCGGGGCCACCGGGAAGTCGGCGGCGTGCGGCAGTCCGGCCAGGTAGTCCGTGTGGTCGAAGCAGCGCTCCAGCAGACGCCAGGTGGTGTGGGCGTCCGCGTGCGCGGCGAACAGGCCGGCGACGCCGTACATGCTGCCCACGTAGTCGCACATGGCCTGCCGCGCGCCCTCCTCGGTGGCGGCCCTGACGACCAGGGGGTCGTACAGGTCGACGACGTGGGCGGGGGTGTCCGCCTCGGCGAAGAGCCGCTCCAGCTCGGCGCGGGAGAAGTGCGGGTAGTCGTGTCCTCCGGGGGAGTGCAGGTGGACCACCTCGGAGAAGAAACGGGCCATCGGGCTGGTCCCGTCGAAGTCGTGCAGCACCACACGGCCGCCCGGGCGGACCGCCCGCAGCGCCTCGCGCACCGCGGTGGGGCGGTCCTGCGGCGCGATGTGGTGCGTGCCGTAGGCGAGGAGGACCGCGTCCACGGAGCCTTCGCGCACGAAGAGGAAGTCGGCCGCCTGCCGGATGGCGGGCAGACCCTGGGCCAGCGCCTCGTGGATCATCTCGCCGGAGATGTCCGACGTCAGAAGGGTGATGCGGGAGGCGTCCGCCCCGCCGAGCTCGTCGACGGCGCGGGCCAGCGTGCCGTCCCCGCCGAGGATGTCGAGCACCACGGCCGGGCCCGCGGGGGCGCACAGGTTCAGGAGCTGCTCCGCGCCCGTCCAGCGGACCGACGCGTCCTTCTGCGCCTGGCGGTAGGAGTCGCCGCGGCCCGTCTCGTCGGTGTCGAACTCCGTGGTCGTCTCCGCCAGGACCGACAGGGCGAGCTCGGCCCCCGGCCGCTGGAAGTCGAGGACGGACCGCAGCAGGGGACTGCCCGCGACGACGTCCCGCAGATAGGTCTGGAGCGACCGGGACGGCAGATAGCGGGCGGCCCTCGTGGAGTCCGCTTGGTACGCCTCCGGGGCGGGGGCAATGAGCATCGCTGCGTTACCTTTCGTGAGGTTGGTTGGCCTGGTGGACCGCGGAGCGGGGAGGGGTCACCCGAGGTCGGCGGTGCGGCGGCGCGAGCGGGTGTTGGCGATCACCTCGCGGGCCACGGCGCGGTAGAACGACCAGTAGCTGTGGTCCACGAACGCGGCGAACTCCTTCACCTCGTCGTGGCGCTCGCGCAGGCGGTTGATGGGGACCGTCATCGCGGCGTGGTGCTCCACGTGGAGGTTGTTGCCGTTGGTCAGCCAGGTGCTGAAGCGGCTGCCGCTGATCGAGCGGGTGTTGCGCAGCACGTCGGTCGTGTCGTTCTCGCAGTTGATGTGCTCGGGCAGTTCGACGAGGAAGTGCATCGGGGTCGCCACCAGGAGCAGCGGCAGCACCCACAGCTCCAGGACGAGCAGGCCGTATCCGGCGACCGAGGCCGCGACGGCGGCGAGGACGAGCAGGGCCATCAGGCGGTACTCGAACATGCTGTTGCGGCGGATCCGCTCGGACACCTGGCCGTGCTCGTAGCTCCAGGTGCCGCGCCAGCTGCGGTAGCTCTCGGCCGCCACGGTGCCGAGGCGCTGGTAGTCGAACATGCCCCGGAGCAGCACCCGCGGCGTCATCGGCTGTCGGGTGTCGAAGCCGAAGAACTCGGTGTCCTGGTCGGTGCCGAGGTAACGGTGGTGCTGCAGGTGCCGGATCCGGTAGTGGCTGTACGAGACGAACATCGGCAGGCCGAGTACGGCTCCGACGGCGCGGTGCCGGCTGACCTTCAGGAATGCGGAATGGTGCAGGCACTGGTGCTGGAGTTCCACCATGTGCGTATAGAGAATTCCGAGGAGAAAAATTCCGGCGATGATACCGAAGGGGTTCTCCGTCCATATGAGTCCGGTACCGGCGGCGCCCATCGCACCCGCGATGCAGAGTTTTGCGACGAAGGCCGCCTGGTCCCGGCCGGTGACGCGTTCACGCTGGAATATGAGCTGGGGTGTCGCGGTCTCCACGTGCTTCACCGGGCCAGGCTCGCCGGCCGCAGGTCGGTCCAGTTCTCCTCGACGTACGCCAGGCAGTTCTGCCGTGTGTCACGGCCGAACACGGAAGTCCAGCCGGCCGGTACGGTGCGTGCGGCGGGCCACAGGGAATGCTGGCCCTCGTCGTTCACCAGCACCAGGAAGGCGCCGTCTTCATCGTCGAACGGATTCGCCACGCCATTCTCCCTCTTGTGGTTTTCTTGGTATCTGAACGATCCAAGCCTAGGGAGAGGGGCGCGGCGTGATAGGCACCTGAGAAGGCTGCTTGGAGGCAGTTACGGACCTCAGAAACGACCGCAGGCATTGCGGTCGACCTTGCCGTTCGCATTGAGCGGCAGGGCCTCGCGGTGGACGAACCGCTTGGGCACCATGTGGGACGGCAGGTGCGGGCGCAGCCGTCCGCGCAGCACGGCGGGGGGTGCCTCGTCGCCGCTGTAGACGGCCGTGAGCCGGTATGCGCCGCCCGCCCCCCGGGCCGCGACGACGACGACGTCGCCCACCCCGCCCCATCTGCGGATGGCGGACTCGACGTCGCCCAGTTCCAGGCGCTGCCCCATGATCTTGACCTGCTGGTCGAGCCGGCCCAGATGGACGAGCTCGCCGTCCTCCAGGGCCACCCGGTCGCCGGTGCGGTACCAGGCCTCCGGGGTCGGCGCACCGTCCGTGGCGTCCGGCGCCGGCTCCACGAACCGGCCCAGGTTGTCCGCCGGGTCGAGGTAGCCCGCGAAGCGCTGCGGGCCGCGTACCCGCAGCTCGCCCGTGTCGGGGTCGACGTGGTGGTCGAGGTGGGGGTAGACGCGGCCGATGGGAACGGTCCCGTTGGACGTCACGGGCCAGTCGGCGCGGTCGGCGGGCAGCCGGTACGCCGTCACCGTGACGGACAGTTCGGTGGGACCGTACAGGTTCTCCACCGTGCTGCCGGGCGCCGCCGCCGCCCAGGCCTCGGCCTGTTCGAGGGTCAGCTGCTCGCCTGCGAAGAGGCTCCGGCGCAGCGAGGGCATACTGCCCGGGGCGAGGGTGCCCGCCGTGCGGACCAGGGAGATGATCGACGGCACGGAGTACCAGTGGGTGAGGGCGTTGGCGGTGACGAAGGAGACCGGGTCGAGCAGCTCGTCACGGGTCGGGACCACGAGCGCGGCGCCGCCGCCCCAGGCGACGAACATGTCGAACACCGACGGGTCGAAGGTCAGGCCGAAGGTCTGCGACAGCCGGCAGCCGGGGCCGACCTCGTACCGGTCGACATGGTGGCGCACGAAGGCGTCGAGGTTGCGGTGGCGGATCGGAACGCCCTTGGGCACGCCGGTGGATCCCGAGGTGAACAGGATGTAGGCGGTGTCGTCGGCGTCACCGGTGTCACCGGCTTCGTCTCCCGCCCCCGGTCCGACGCCGTCCAGTGCGGCCGCCACGTCACCCGCGCCGATGCGCAGGACCGGGACGCCGGCTTCGTCCGCGAAGGAGCAGTCCTGCCCCGGGTCGGCCAGGACGGCGTCCAGCGAGGCCAGGTCGAGGATCCGCCGGTTGCGTTCGGCCGGATAGGAGTCGTTGAGCGGCACCACCGCGCCGCCGCCGCGCAGCACGCCCAGGTAGCCGGCGTACGCCGCCACGCTGCGGGCGGCGAGCAGGCCGACCCGGGCGGGGCGCGTGCCCCCGCCCGTCGCCGCGAGGCGGGCGGCGACGTCGCGGGAGACCGCGTCGAGTTCGGCGTACGTCAGGGTGGCGCCGGCGATGACGAGCGCCGGCGCCTCGGGCACCTTGGCGACGCTGTCGGTGAACCAGCAGTGCAGGGTCTTGGCGACCACCGGGTCACTCCCCTTCCGCGGGCATGTCCCGCATGGTGCGCAGCGGTGAGAACAGGACGAACAGCGAGGCGCTCCACGTGCCGAGGACGCAGATCCACAGCGTGGTGCGCAGCCCCAGCTGGCTGCCGAGGGCGCCGCCGAGCAGCGCCCCGAGCGGGATCACGCCGAGGCAGACCCACATGAAGGCGGCGTTGACCCGGCCGAGCAGCGGGGCGGGGGTGATGTGCTGGAGGTAGGAGTTCGCGGCGATGTTGTAGAGGCCCACGTTCGCGGAGAAGGCGGCGAGCCCCAGCCCGTAGAGGAGGACCCCCCAGCCCGGTTGGGCCACGGGCATCAGCACGTACAGGGGGCCCGGCACCGCCATGGCCACCCAGATGATGCGCGCGGTGCCGATCCGCCGGGACAGCCGCCCCGCGACGGCGCCGACCGCGAGGCCGCCGACCGCACTGACGCTGAAGACGATGCCGATCATCAGGTACGAGGCGTGCAGCGTACGTACCAGGAAGGTCACCTCGATCGAACTCTTCGCGATGACGAAGAAGTTGGAGGTGGTGGTGCAGGCGAGGATGCTGAGCAGGATCGGCCGGCTGCGGATGAAGGCGAGCCCCTCGGTCATCTCGACCCGCAGCGGTACGCGTCCGCCGTCCTCGGTGTCCTTCGTCCGTGCGAGGGGCTCTTCCCGGATCATCCCGAGCGTCAAGGCGCTGACCAGAAAGGCCAGTCCGTTGCTGAAGAACGTCTGCGCGGTGCCGACCAGGCCGATCAGGAAGCCGCTGACGGTGGGGCCGACGAGCTCCGCGAAGTCCTGGCTCATCACGATCTTCGCGTTGGCGTCCACGAGCTGGTCCGGTCCGGCGAGCCGGGGCAGCATGCTCTTGTACGCCACGTTGAACAGCACGGTGAAGACACCGGCGACGCCGACGACGGCGTACAGGTACCAGAGGCTGAGGTATCCGGCGAACGCCGCCAGCGGCAGCGACAGCATGAGGGCCATGCGCACGACGTCGCACACGATCATCAGCTTCCGCTGGTCGGTCCGGTCGGCGAGGATCCCCGCGGGCAGCGAGAAGAGCAGGTACGGAAGCCAGGTCAGGAAGGACAGCAGGGAGACCTGGAAGACACTGGCCTCCAGGGTGGTGGTCGCGAGCAGCGGTACCGCCACCCCGGATATCCGCGAGCCGAGTTCCCCGACGGTCTGGCCGCCCCACAGGAGGCCGAAGTTGCGGCTACGCCACAGCGGCACTGCCACCGGGCGGGCCGCCACGGCGGGCGCGGTCTCTTGCTCGATCATGCGGGACGCACCTGGACCCTCAGGTGCTTGAACCCGCCGATCACGGTGGATGCGAGACGGGCCGGCGGCTCCAGGACGGTGGCCGAGCCGACCCGGTCGCACAGTTCGTCGAGGAACAGGCGCAGCTCCAGGGTGGCCAGCGAGGCGCCCAGGCAGTAGTGCGGGCCCGATCCGAGCGCCAGGTGCGGGTTGTGCGTGCGCCCGATGTCGAAGGTGTCCGGATCGGTGAAGACCCGCTCGTCCCGGTTGGCCGAGAAGTGCCAGATCGCCACGTCCTGACCGGCCTTGATGTGCCGGCCGTGGAGCTCCACGTCGCGTTCCGCGCGGCGCAGCACGTGCCGGCTGGGCGAGACGTACCGCAGCACCTCCCCGACGGCGGTGTTCAGCAGTGTGCGGTCCCGGCGCAGCCGCTGCCACTGCTCGGGGTACTCGATGAAGGCGAGCAGCGCGCCGACCGCGCCGTGCCGGGTGGTCTCGTTGCCGCCGAGCAGCAGGAGGTCGAAGAAGAGCATCGCGTCCTCCTCGTCGAGCAGCCCGCTCTTCTGGGCCTCCACGAGGCGGGTCACGATGTCGTCGCGCGGTGCGGCGCGCCGCTGGTCCATCAGGTCCTGGCAGTAGAGCAGCAGCTGCGCGTGGGCCATGGCGGCGCTGGCACGGGCGCTCGGCGAGGTCTGCAGGTCCTGGTCGGCCGAGCCGAACGCGGCCGTGGTCAGGCGGAGCAGCAGTGCCCAGTCCTCCTGGGGCACGCCGAGCAGCGCGGCGATGGACGCCACGGGCAGCAGCGCGACGGTCTCGACGAAGTCGACTTCGCCCTGTTCCAGGGCCTGGTCGATCGACTCCTTGATCACCGAGCGTAGGTACGGCTCCAGCTTGGCGATGGCACGGGGCGTGAAGGCACGGTTCACCAGCTGCCGCAGTTCGGTGTGGCGGGGGCCGTCGGTGTGGGTGAGCATCCGGCCGGACCCCTCGTCGCCGGTCCAGCGCTGGGCCCCGAGGGTGTTGGTGCCGGCCGAGCTGAAGGTCGCGCCGTCCTTCTGGACCGCGAGGCAGTCCTCGTAGCGGGTGACCGACCAGAAACCGGGCTCGCTGCCCTCGGGGTTCCAGTGCAGCGGTTCGTGGTCCCGCAGGTAGCGGAAGACCCGCTGGTGTCCCGCGTCCGCGAAGAGCTGCGGGTCGGCGAGGTCGATGCGGTCGAGCGCGGTCCGGGCTGAGTAGGTCAGCGACACGTGGCCCCCTTGGGAGAGATCAGTCGTACGGGTTCGGCGGCGGGCAGGGCCCCGCGGGAGACGGCGTTCAGCCCGTCATCATGTTCTGGATCTCCTTCATGAGCATGGTGAGGGCGGCCCGCTCGGGCAGGGTGGTGTCCGGGTGCCACAGGTCTGCCAGGAGGCAGGTCCGGGTGCGGTCGCCGTGGTTCCACGCCTCGTGCTCGAAGGAGTAGTCGAAGAGCAGGCACTTGCCCTCCTCCCACTGGCGGGTCTCCTCGGCCACCCTGATCCCGGCGCCCGCCGGGATGTCGATGGCCAGGTGCAGGTTGATGCTGAAGTTCCACAGGTCGCAGTGCGGCTTGATGGAGGCGCCCGGCAGCAGGGTCGAGAAGTGCGACTCCAGCAGGGGGCAGATCACCCCGGTGTCCACCGCGTGCTCCTCGAGGACGCGGTACGCGGTCGGCGCCACCGGCTCCGAGCCGCTCACCAGCGCACCCTCGCGGTACAGGTACAGGGCCTGCCAGTCCTGTTGGCGCACCAGGTAGTGCTCGTAGTCCGAGAAGCTCTCCCGGCGCCGCTCCCAGGCCTGCTCCTGCTCCGCCTTGATCTGCGGATGGTGCTCTTCGAGCGCCTTGACCAGGGGCAGCAGCTCCGGATGGCCGTACGGGTCGTGCCACGGCACCTGCGGGATGCCGGGCAGGACCCACTTGGCCGCCTGCTGCAGGGGGTGGCGCCGGCCGCTGCGGCGCTGGGGCTCCAGCATCTCCTCGACGCGGTCGAGCGAGTCGGCACCGTGCTCCGCCTTGACGGCCGCGAAGTACTCGTCGATCTCCGGTGTCACGCGGTCTTCTCCTGTCTGAACCTTTTTGGGGCCTGTTCGGTCCTGTTCGGGCCTGTCTGAAGCGGATCGCCCCGCAAGGGACGTCCGCCCGTCGTCACGCCTGGCGGCGCACCAGCTTCGGGCGCGCGGCCGCGGTCCCCTGGTCCTGGTCCAGGCTCGCCACGACACCGGCGACCGTCGGGTTGTCGAACAGCTTCATCAGGTTGGCCTCGGCCCCCAGGACCGTGCGGATCCGGTTCACCAGGCGCGTCGCGAGCAGCGAGTGGCCGCCCAGCTCGAAGAAGTTGTCGTCCAGGGACACCGACTCGACCTTGAGGATTTCGGCGAAGAGCCCGGCCACGGCCTTCTCGCGCTCCGTCGCCGGGGCCCGGCCGGTGGACAGCGAGCCGTAGTCCGGCATCGGCAGTGCCCGCCGGTCGAGCTTCGCGTTGCGGTTCAGCGGCAGTTCGTCCAGGCTGACGAAGGCGGCCGGGATCATGTAGTCCGGCAGCACCAGGACCAGTTCGGCACGGAGCGCGGACACGTCCACGGCGCCGCCCTTCACCGGCACGACGTACGCCACCAGGCGCTTGTCGCCCGGCACGTCCTCACGGACCACGACGGCCACGTCGGCGACGGTGGGATGGGCGGCCACGGCGGTCTGGATCTCGCCGAGTTCGATGCGGAAGCCGCGCAGCTTGATCTGGTCGTCGGAGCGGCCTGCGAAGCGCAGGAAGCCGTCCGCCGTCCAGCGCGCCAGGTCCCCGCTGCGGTACATCCGCTCGCCGGGGGCGCCGAACGGATCGGCGACGAACCGCTCGGCGGTGAGCGCGGCGCGCCCCAGGTAGCCGCGGCCGAGGTTGGCGCCCGCGAGGTAGAGCTCGCCGAGGACACCGGGCGGCACCGGGTTGAGCTGCTCGTCGAGGACGTGGACCCGGGAGTTGGAGACCGGCCGCCCGATGGTGGCGGTCGCGTGCTCGGGCAGGGCGCAGCCGGAGGCCTCGACGCAGAACTCGCTGGGACCGTAGTAGTTGTAGACGGTGGTGCGGGGCGCTGTGCGCAGCTCGCTCCACAGCGCCTCGCCGACGGCTTCGCCGCCCAGCATCAGCGTCCTCAGCGGGGTGTCACCCTCGGGGTCGAGCAGGCCCTCCGCCAGGAGCTGTTGGGCGTAGCTGGGGGTGACGTCGATCTGGCCGATGCCGTGCTCGGACACGTACCTGACCATGCGGGCGGGGTCGCGGCGGGTGAGCTCGTCGAGCAGGTGCAGCTCGTGCCCGGCGATCATGGCGAGCACCCCCTCCCAGGAGGTGTCGAAGGCCAGGGAGGCCGACAGGGACACGCGCAGCCGGTCCGCGGGTCCCGCGGGCGGCGGGAAGGTGACGCCGGTGTGGAAGGTCCACAGGTTGGTGAGGGCGCGGTGCAGCACCGTCACCCCCTTCGGGCGGCCGGTCGACCCGGAGGTGTAGATGATGTACGCGGCGTGGTCGAGGCTGAGCGGGACCGGGCGGTCCGCGTCGGTCGGGTCGTGCTCCGGGCCGCCTTCCCTGCGGTGCTCGGTGACCAGGACCGGCAGTTCGGCCTGCCCGCGCAGGGCCGCCGCGATGTCCTCCGTGGTCACCAGGACGGCGGGCCGGGCGTCGGCGAGCACGGTACGGATGCGCTCGGCCGGACTCTGCGGATCGATGGGGGTGTAGACGCCGCCGGCCTTGCCGACCGCGAGCCACGCGGCGATCGCTTCCGCGGTGCGGGGCAGCGCGACGGCCACGAGCGTGTCCGGGGCGACGCCGAGCGCGATGAAGTGGTGCGCCAGCCGGTTCGCCCACGCGTTGAGTTCCGCGTACGTCAGCCGCTGGCTGCCGGCCACCAGGGCGGTCGCGTCCGGCGTCAGCGCGACCCGCTCCTCGAAGATCGTGGTGACGGTCTTCTCGGGCAGTTCCGTGTCGGTCCGGGACCACTGCCGCAGCACGTCCCGCTCGGCCGGAGTGAGGATGTCGATCAGCGCGAGGTCGCGCTCCGGGTCCTCGACGAGGGCGCCGAGGAAGCGCACGAAGCGCTCCACCAGGGCGGCCGCGGTTCGCTCGTCGAAGAGGTCGGTGGCGTATTCGAGGGTGCCGTTCACCCCCTGCGGGGTGCCGTCCGGCGCGGTCGACTCGACCAGCACCAGGGACAGGTCGAACTTCGACAGGACCATCTTGAGCAGCTCGACCCGGGTGTCGAGGCCCTGCAGGTCCAGGGCCAGCGCGCCACTGTGCAGTTCGATGCCGACCTGGAAGAGGGGGTGGCGGGAGCGGGTGCGGACCGGGTTGAGCTCCTCGACGATCCGCTCGAAGGGCAGGTCCTGGTGTGCGTACGCCTCCAGGCTGGTCTCCCGGACGCGGTCGAGGAGCTCGCCGAAGGACGGCTTGCCGGAGGCGTCGGCCCGCAGCACCTGGGTGTTGATGAAGAGTCCGACGAGGTCGTCGAGGGCCTTGTCGGTGCGGCCGGCGATGGCGGTGCCGAGCGGGATGTCGGTGCCGGCGCCGAGCCGGTGGAGCAGGGCCGCGACGGCCGCCTGGGCGACCATGAACAGGGTGCTGCGGTGCCGCCGGGCGATGTCCATGAGCCCGGCGTGGACCGCCGGATCGATCCGGAATTCGATTTCCTGGCCGCGGTGGCTGGCGACCGGCGGTCGCGGCCGGTCGAAGGGCAGGTCCAACTCGTCCGGGAGCCCGGCGAGGGCGTCCCTCCAGTGCGCCAGCTGCCGGCTGACCAGGCTCTCCGGGTCCGCCTCGCTGCCCAGGAGGTCGTGCTGCCACAGCGTGTAGTCGGAGTACTGCACCGGCAGCGGCTCCCAGGCCGGTGCCCGGCCGGCGGCCCGCGCGTTGTACGCGCGGCCGAGGTCCCTGAGCAGCGGGGTCATGGACCAGCCGTCGCAGACGATGTGGTGCAGCACGAGGGCGAGGACGTGCTCGTCGTCGGCCACCCGGAGCAGATGGGCCCGTACGGGAACCCCGCCGTCGAGGTCGAAGGGCCGCTCCGCCAGCTCGCGCAGCAGCGTGGCGACCTTCTCCCGGTCGACGTCGCGCCGGTCGAGGACCAGCCCGGCCTCGGCCGCCGCCAGCACCTGCTGGCGGGGCTCTCCACCGACGTCGACGAACCGGGTGCGCAGGGTCTCGTGCCGGTCCGCGACGTCGGCGAGGGCGGCCTCCAGGGCGGACACGTCGGGGATCCCACCGAGGTGGATCACCACCGGGACGTTGTACGTCGAGCTCGGGCCCTCGAACTGGTTGAGGAACCAGAGGCGCTGCTGCGCGAACGACAACGGGAACATGCTTACCACTCCAAATCAGATGTGAGCCGTCACGAAGACCGGCGGACCAACTTCGGACGGGCGACCGCGGGCGCCGATTCCCGTTCCAGGGATGCCACGAGACCCGCCACCGTGGGGGTGTCGAGGATCTGCCGCAGGGGGAACTCGACCTCCAGTTCGGAGCGCAGCCGGCTCCACAGGCGGGTCGCGAGCAGCGAATGGCCCCCGAGGTCGAAGAAGTTGTCGTCGACGGACACCGACGCCAGGCCGAGCACCTGCGCGAACACCCCCGCCACGGCGGCCTCCCGCGGCGTGCGCGGTGCCCGTCCGGACGGTTCGGCCGCTGCGGGGGCGGCGGCGGGGTCGAGGGCGGCGAGCGCGGCCCGGTCGATCTTCTGGTTGCGGGTCAGCGGCATCGAGTCGACCCGGGTGAACGACGAAGGGACCATGTAGTCGGGAAGTTCCTTCAGGAGCGCGGCGCGCAGGTCGTCGCCACCGACCGCCGTCCCGGCGCTGTAGTAGGCGCACAGGGCGGACAGGCCGTCGGTGCGCCGACGCAGCAGTACGGCGGCCTCGCGCACTCCCGGGATCCTGCACAGCTGCGTTTCGATCTCGGCCAGTTCGACCCGGTATCCGCGGATCTTGACCTGGTGGTCGGCGCGGCCGATGAAGTCGAGCCGCCCGTCGGCGGTCCACCGGGCGATGTCACCGGTGCGGTACAGCCGCTCGGGGCGCGGGCCCACGCCGCCGTACACGAAGGCGGTCGCGTCGAGGTCGGCCCGGTTCAGGTAGCCCTCGCTGAGCCCGTCACCGCCCACGTGCAGTTCACCGGGGACCTCCAGGGGCTGGGGGTTTCCGTCGCGGTCCAGGACGCAGGCGGTGGAGTTGGCGATCGGCCGGCCGATCGGGACGCGCCCGGTGTACCGCCCGTCCAGGAGCTGGGCAACCGAGAACGTGGTGTTCTCCGTCGGGCCGTAGACGTGGACGAAGACGCTGTCCGGGCAGGCGTCCATCGCCTTGCCGAGGTGCCGGGCGGACATGGTCTCGCCGCCGACGAGGACCTGGCAGCCGGCCAGGGCCGTGGGGTCCTGCTCGACGATCTGGTGGAACAGCGCGGTGGTCAGGAAGAGGGTGTTGACGCGGTGCCGTCGTACGGCGGCACCGAGGTCCTCGGCGTTCAGGACGGTGGTGCCCGGCACCAGGACGACGGTGCCGCCGTTGAGCAGGGCCCCCCAGAACTCGAACGTGGTGGCGTCGAAGGCGATCGCGCCGGTCTGCAGGATGCGGGTTTCGGGCGACAGGTTCACGTAGTCGGCGCCGCGCACCAGACGGACGACGGCGCGCTGGCTGACCAGGACGCCCTTGGGGCGTCCCGTGGTGCCGGAGGTGTACATCACGTACGCGGCGTCCCGCGGCGCCGACACCGGCTCGGGCAGTTCCGGTCCGCCGGGGGTCTCGGGCAGCCGGCTCAGGTCGAGGACCGGGACCACGGACGTGATCGAGGCGTCCTCGGCGAGGAGCAGGCGGGCACCGCTGTCGGCGATCAGGTAGTCCCTGCGGCGCGGGGGAAGGCCGGTGCCGACGGGTACGTAGGCGGCGCCGAGCCGCAGGACGGCCAATACCGCGACGAGCAGGCGGGGTGTCTTCTCCAGCGTGAACGCGACGCGGTCGTGCCGACGGACGCCCCTGGCGTACAGCACCTCCGCCAGGCGCTCGGCCCGCTCCGCCAGTTCGCGGTAGGTGAGGTCGCCGTCCGCGTGGCGTACGGCGACGCGGTCGGGCCCGGCGGCCGCCTGTTCCGCGAAGAGCGCGTGGACGGAGGCGTCGGCCGGGTAGGGACGCCGGCTGCCGTTGAGCTCGCGCAGCCGGGACCGCTCGGTGCCGGTCAGGAGCCGGAGGTCGGCGACGGTCGTGTCGGGCCGGTCGGTGAACTGCTCCAGCAGGGTCACGAGATGGCCGAGCATCCGCTCGGCGAAGCTCGCGTCGTGGACGTGTTCGTGGCAGTCCAGGTGGAGGGCGACGTGCTCTTCGCCGATGTCGAGCGAGAGGGCCACGTCGGCTCCGTACCGGCCGCCGGCGGGACCGTCGAGCACGCAGAGCAGTGACATCGGGGAGCCCGGGCCCCCCGGGGCGGTGGCGGTCTCGGCCAGCCGTCCCGCCACCGCCCGCCGGTGCTGCCCGGCGGACAGCGTGGCGGGCATGACGGCGGCGAGGGAGGCGTTGGGGGCGTCGTGGGGCCAGGAGGCCCGGCGTACACCGATACGGAACTCCGTGCTGTCGGCGTACTTGCGCGCGAGGATCAGCGCGGCGGCCGGAAGGAGTTCCGCGGGCCGTCTCCGGAATTCATCCGCGATCCCGGCAGGCAGAGAGATCGTACGCCGAAACGTCCCACAATCCCCCACCCGTGTGCACGAGCCGCCGAACGGAAATACGGACGGTATGTCGTCTTCCCCGGCATCCTCGGGAAGCGCGTCTGCAACAGCCATGTTCGTGAATTCCGTTCGCTCGTTCCATACCCGCGGCAAAAGGCACGACGAGCAGCGTAGGGATCAATGCGTTCCGTCGTCGGCAGCTGTCTCGGCAGAAAACCGGCAGGTGGCTCCGTGCTCCAGCACGTGGCGGACCAGGTGCAGCACGGCGACGGCGTCGGCGCCCTCCGGCGTGCGCTCCTGGCGGACCAGGCCGCGCTGGAGCAAGCCGTGCAGCGCCCGCGTGGCCTCACCGAGCGGCAGGCCGGTGTCCGCGAGGAGCTCCCCGGTCGGCCGGGCGGCCCGCTGCCGTGCGAGCACGCGCAGCAGGGCGCTCTCGCCGGGCCGCAGCGCCGCGACCGCCGCGTGCACCAGGGAGGGCAGTCCGGTTGCGGCAGCCGCGCCGTCGCCGAACACCGGCTCCAGCAGGTCCAGCGGAGACTCCCGTGCCATGGGCGCGAGCTGCTCGGGCGAATAGACCGGGAACCAGGCCGCGGCCAGGTCGAGGGCGAGCGGGACGCCGTCGAGCGCGCGGCAGATGTCCGCCACCGCCGTGCGGGTCCGCTCGGTGGGCGCCAGCGTCGGACGGGTGTAGCGCAGCTGGGAGAGCAGCAGCTCCACGGCGGGCGCCACCGCGTCCCCGCCGTCGACGCCCGCCCGCGGCGGCTGCTCGCAGGCCAGCGGCGGCAGGGGAATCACGCAGCCGCCCATGGACGGCTGCGGCTCCCGGGTGGTGATCAGCAGCCGTAGCCCGGCACAGCGCCGCAGCAGCTGCAGGAGGGGCTCGCACGTCATCGGCAGCGATTCGTAGGCGTCGACCACGAGCAGGGCCGACCCGTCTCCGATGAGTTCGGCCAGCTCGTCCACCGGCGCCCGGCCGGAGAGCCGGTCCGACATCCACGCGGTGAACAGGGCGCGCGACTGGTCGAGGGCACGGCCGGAGGAGTCGGCGTCCGAACCGGAGAGCCACAGGGTCGGTCCGGTACCGTCCGCGCCGGCGCGCCGGACCACCTCCAGGGCGAGCCTGGTCTTGCCGACTCCGGCGAGGCCGACCAGTGACACCAGGCGCTCCCGGCGCAGGGCATCGGCCACCACGGCGAGTTCGGTCTCCCGCCCGACCAGCGGACCTGTCGGCGCGGGGGGCGCGGCCGCCCCCTCGGCGTACATCTGCCGCAGGGCGCCGCCCTCCGAGGGGCGGCCCGCCGCGGACTCCAGGAGCACCCGGAGCGAGCCGCTCAGCCGGAGGGCGTCGGCGAGCAGCCGGACGGTGTGCTGGCGGGGGCGGTGCGCCCGCCCCAGCTCCAGGTCGCGGATGGCGCGGACGCTCACGGTGGACAGGCCCGCGAGCTGCTCCTGGGTCAGTCCGACCCGCTTGCGCGACCTTTGCAGTACGTCACCGAAGCAGGGGGTTTCAGGGGCGACGGTCATGTCTCATCCCTTCAGACGTGGCGCGGCGATGCGCGCGCTCGGCGCGATCGGCGGCGTCAGGCGGACTTGGACGCCGGGCTGTCCCAGCCCAGGTCCATCGGCGCGGCGGCGGGCCTGGGCGCGTCCCAGCCGAGGTCCTTGGCGACGGCCGTGGCGGCGACCGTGCGGGCGGTGGCCGAATCCCATCCCAGATCGGTGGCGGAGGCGGGGCGCGTGGCGCTCGCGTCCCATCCGAGGTCCCCGGCAACGAACTGGCCCCCCGCGAGCACTGCGACGGCGGTGATCAGGCCGATCACACCCGGCCTGCGCGCGCCGTTACGCACCGCACACCGGCCGGTCTGCACCATGTCACTGCTTTCCATGTTCCCCACCCATTCGTCACGTTCTGCTGTAGAAGCGGTCGACTTCGTACTCCTGGAGGCTAGGTCGGGCGGCGCTAGGATCACCAGGAACCGGCCACGTCTGGTTACGGCAATGCAGAAAACTGAGGGGGGCGGATGGCTACAAAGTCGGACAATGAGCGGCTGGAACTGCCCCCCGACGCCGCCGCCGCCTTCGAGCGGGCGGTGCAGGGCGCCGTGTTCACCCCGGACTCCGACGTTCCGGGGGTGAAGGAGCTCATCGACATCGGTCTCCTTGAGCGCACCCCCGACGGCACCGCCGTGCACCCCGTCGACCCCCGGCTCGTGGCGGGCCGGCTCACCTCTGCCTGGCGCACCCGCGCATGGCAGGCGGAGCTGAGGGCCGCCGAGGTGGAGCGCGAGCTGGAACCGATGATCCGCATGTTCACGGCGCAGAGTGAGCGGGCGCCGCAGCCGGTGGAGTACCTTCACGGCCTGGCCGAGATCCGGGAGTACGTGGACCGCGCGAGCCGTGAGGCCACCGTGGAGATCCTCACGGCGCAGCCCGGCGGGGGACGGTCCGCCGCCACTCTGGACGCCGCGCTCCCGCTGGCCCTGGACCAGTTGCGCAGGGGCGTGCGGATGCAGACCCTCTACCAGCACTCCGCCCGCTTCAACGAGCCCACCAAGGCGTACGTCGAGGCGGTGGTCGGGGCCGGCGGGCAGGTCCGCACCCTGGACGAGTTCTTCGAGCGGCTCTTCGTCATCGACCGCCGCCAGGCCCTGCTGCCCGCCAAGGAGGACCGCACCGTGGCCGTGGTGGTCCACGACAAGGCCCTCGTGCAGTTCCTCGGGGACGTCTTCGACCGGAACTGGCAGCGGGCCGCGCAGTTCACCCCCGCGGGGGCCACCCACGCCTCGGTCGAGGTGATGCCGGCCATCCACGGCATGATCAAGCGCCTCCTCGTCGAGGGCCTCACCGATTCCGCGATCGCCCGTCGGCTCGGCATCAGTGAGCGGACGTACCACACCCACCTGGCCCGTATCCGCAAGGGAATGGGGGCGAGCAATCGCCTGCAGCTGGGATACCGCCTCGCCAAGGAACAAGAGGGCCTCGCGGAAAGCCTGGAGTGCGGGGAACGACTGGAAGAAAGACTTCCGGGCGCCGGCGAATAACCCCCCGTCCAACTGCCGGTCTTCTGCCTCGACCCGTTCATTCGACGCCGCCTACATTGCAATACACGCGGGCGAAACAGCCCGCCGGAACACAGGTTCCGCATTCACCGAACCACTGGATGGAGATTGCAATGGCCGAGTCCCGCGAGATCGAGACGACCGAGTCGGCGTTCGAGGCGCTCGTCAACGACGAGTACGAGACCCCGCAGACCTGCCTGCTCCCGATGGCGGCCTGAGCCGGGAAGTCCACCACCCATGCGCCTGCGCGTATCGCCGCTGTGCGTCTTCACCTGGCGCAAGGGCCAAATGATCTGTGACAACCCGGTGCTCCACCGGCAGTCGGCGCTCAGCGCCGCCGCCCAGGACGCACTGCGGTACTTCGCCGATTGGACCGAGGCGGGCGAAGCCGCGGAATCCGGCTCCGGCGGGCCGGATCCGCGGCTGGTCCGCCAGCTGGTCGACGCCGGGATCCTCGTGGAGGAGGGCTCGGCCGACCACCGGCTCGCCGAGTCCCTGGGGCCCTGGTCCCAGTGGGGGACCTCGGCGACGTACTACCACCTGGCGACCCGGACCGCGGCCGACGAGAGGTTCCTCACCGCGTCCGAGGACACCGCCTGGCTCCTCGACCGGCTGCCGGACCGTCCGCAGCCGCCCGAGGTCAAGGAGTACCCCGATGCCGAGCGCCACCACCTGCCCCCCGCCGACCGGCTCGCCCTCGGCGGCGACGGACTCGGCGGCGTCCTGCGGGCGCGCCGCACCACACGCAGCTTCGACGCCCACCGCCCCATGTCGGAGCAGCGGCTCTCCACGCTGCTGCACTGGGTGGGCGCACCACAGCACCAGGTGCACACCCCCGGCCGGCGAACCGGACTGCTCCGTACCAGTCCGTCGGGCGGCGCCCGGCATTCCCTGGAGATCTACCCGGTCGTCCTGAACGTCGCGGGCGTACCGTCCGGTGTCTACCACTACCACCCCACCCGGCACGCCTTGGAACGCCTGGCCCACGGTCCGGTCGACGTCGAGCGGGCCGTCGAGTGGTGCGGCGGCCAGACCTTCCTGCGGGGCGCGGGCGTGCTGTTCTTCTACACGTCGGTCCTCGACCGGGTCGCGTGGAAGTACCGGATGCCTCGCACCTACCGGACCCTGTTCATGGAGCTGGGCCACTTCAGCCAGACCACCTATCTCGTGGGCACGGCCCTGGACCTCGGTGTCTTCTTCACCGCGGCGACCCGGGACGCGGCCGTCGAGGAGGCCCTCGGCCTCGACTGGCGCACGGAGATCCTGCTGGGGGTCAACGGCATCGGCGTCCCCGCGGCCGACGAGGCCGCCCGGCAGCGCGGCATGCTGGACGGCGGTCCGGCCGGATACTCCTTCGCGCGGGACGAGTGGGACGGACTCGGGACATGACCGAACGGCCCACGAGCCCGGTGCTCGTCTCCGTCGACCTGTCCCGCGTCGAGCGCAACATCGCCCGGTTGCACACCAGGGCCGCCGCGCACGGCGTCCGGGTCCGCGCCCATGTGAAGGGCCACCGCACCGTGGAGATCGCCCGGCGCCAGCTGCGGTCCGGCGCCACCGGCATCGCCGTCACCCAGCTCGCTCAAGCACGGGTGTACGTCGACGCGGGGATCGACGACGTGGTCGTCGCACACCCGTGGTCGGAGCCCTGGCGGTGGCGGCTGATCGCCGGACTGGCTCGCGACTGCCGCCTGTCGGCGCACGTCGACAGCGTGGCGGCGGTCCGCGGTCTGGCCGCGGCGGCCACCGAGTACGGGAGCACCGTCGGAGTGCGCCTCCAACTCGGCACGGGCCTGGACGTCCGGTCCACCCCGGACGACCGGCTCCTGTCCATCGCCCGGGCCGCGGCCGCCGAACCCGCGCTGCGGTTCGACGGCGTCACGGCGTACCAGGCGCTGCTGACCGCCGGCTCGGCGGACGACCCGGCCGCCGCCGGCCGCGCGACGGGCGAGTACGCCGTACGGATCGCCACGCTGCTGCGGGCGGCCGGACTGGCCTGCCCGGTGGTCGCGGTCGGCGGAACGCCCACCGTCGGCGGCGCACTGGCCACCCCCGGCGTGACCGAAGTCTGCTCCGGCGCGTACGCCCTGCAGGACGCGGGGATGGCGGCGATCGGTGCCTGCGCGCCCGAGGACGTCGCGGTGACGGTGGTCGCCGTCGACCGGGAAGCGGCCGACGGGGTGCTCGACGCCCACCCCTACCCCTGGCAGTCCCCTGGGGACCACATGCGGCTGGCCACCGGCGCCGCACCGGGCACCAGGCTCCACCCGCCCCACATCTGCGCGCTCACGCCGCAGGTGGAGGCCGTAACCGTGTACGCACAAAACGAGGATCGGCTGATCGGTCAATGGCAACTGGTGAATCATCAGGACGCACCTCCGCCCCGTCCGGCGCGGCAGTGAACACCGGCCGGCTCGCCGCCCTGCGGCTGCCCGCCTACCGGTGGTTCTTCGTCGGCCAGACCTGCTCGTCGCTCGGGGACTTCGTCGTCGCGCCCGCGCTCGCGTTCGCGGTGCTGGACCTCACCGGTTCGGCGGGCGACCTCGGGCTCGTGCTGGCCGCCCGCACCGTGCCGATCATCCTGTTCATGCTGCTCGGCGGGGTGATCGCCGACCGGTTGCCCAGGCACCGGGTGATGCTGGGTGCCGACGTGGTGCGGCTGCTGGGCCAGGGCGTCACGGCGGCCCTGGTGCTCGGCGGGCAGGCCGCGGTGTGGCAGCTGATGGCGCTGCAGGCGGTGCACGGCACCGCGAGCGCGATGTTCACCCCCGCCGTCAGCCGGCTCGTCCAGGAGATCGTCCCCGAGCCCCGGCGGCAGTCCGCCAACGCGCTGCGCAGCATGTCCCATTCGGCCACCATGATCACCGGCCCGTTGCTCGCCGCCCTGCTCGTCGTCACGGTCGGGGCCGGCTGGGCGTTCGCCCTGGACCTCGTCACCTTCGCCGTCAGCGCCCTGTGTCTCTCCCGCCTCCGGCTGCCCCGCACCGGCCCGGCACCTGCCGCCGGCCCCGGGCGCCTGGTGGTGGAACTCCGCGAAGGATGGGTCGAGTTCCGGTCCCGTCGCTGGGTGTGGTCGGTCATCCTCGTGGCCTCGCTGGCCAACATGTTGTACGCCGTCTTCACGGTGCTCGGCCCCGGGCTCAGTGAGCAGCGGTTCGGCGGCCGCAGCGCCTGGGGGGTCCTGCTGGCGGCCTTCGGCGCGGGCGCCGTCCTGGGCGGCGTCGCGGCACTCTGGCTGCGGCCGCGCCGCCCGCTGCGGGCCGCGACGCTCGCGCTCTCGCTCTTCGCCGCGCCGCCCCTCGCCCTGGCGGGGGGATCACCGAGCCTGCCGGCGACCGCGGCCGCGGTACTCCTCGGCGGGGTCGGTCTGATGGTCTTCAACTCCCTCTGGGAGACGGTGCTCCAAGCGGAGATCCCCGCCGGCACCCTTTCGCGGGTCAGTGCCTACGAATGGCTGGGGTCCTACGCGGCCCAGCCCGTCGGGCTCACGCTCGCCGGGACCGTCGCCGCGCACGCCGGCACCCGGACCACCCTGCTCTGCGCCGGCCTGGCACAGCTGGCGATCGGCTTCGCACCGCTGGCTCTGCGCGACGTAAGGGAGTTGCGCGTCCCCGTTCGGGAGGCCGCCGGTACCCCGCGGACGGTCAGCTGCCGGAGGCGTCCCGGCCGGACTGCTCCAGGGCGTACCCGATCATGACGACCGTGGACCGCGCGCTGACCTGCGCCTGCCGCAGCAGGTCCCGGCGCTGCTCGCCCTGCGGCTCGCGCAGGCCGGCGCGCAGGAGGTGGAGCGCCGATCGCAGGCTGTTGACCTGGGCCTGCGCCAACGGATCGTGTACGTCGACGTCCCCGGCCAGCGTGTTCAGCACGCCTTCTATGTGCGACTCGGCCGCCGCGGCCGCCTCCGGATCCCGTGTCATGCCGCCACCATAAGTGGCATGTACGGATAACAGGGGCGGAAAGAAGGGAAGTTGGCGGGCAGCTTCACGGGGCGTCAGCCGCCTGGCGGGGCTGGACGGCCCCGTCGGGGAGTCCGCCCGGCCCCGGTGGTGGGCGTTGAGGGGGGTGGTGGTGTCGGGGTGTGGGGGCGCGGACAATGGGCGGCCCAGTGTGTGTGATCAAGGAGCAGCGGATGGCTGAGCAGGGTGGGGTTTCGGTACGGGTCGCCGGGGAGGCGGATCTCGATGTGGCCGCCGAGCTGTTCCGGGGGTACCTGGAGTTCTACGAGGTGAAGGTCGAAGACCCGGAGCGGCCGCGGGAGTTCCTCGCCGAGCGGATCGCCAAGGACGAGTCGCTGGTGCTGCTCGGCGAGGTGGCGGGCCTGGGGACGGTCGGGTTCGCGCAGGTCTACCGGACCTTCTCGTCGCTCACGCTGCGGCCGGCCTGGGTGCTCAACGACCTGTACGTGGCACCGTCCGGGCGCCGCACCGGCGCCGGGCGGGCCCTGCTGCGCGAGGTGCTGGAGCGGGCGCGGCAGGCCGGGGTCGTCGGGGTGCAGCTGGAGACCGCGTACGACAACCACGTCGCGCAGGGTCTGTACGAGTCGGAGGGGTTCGTGCGGGAGGGGTTCCACATCTACTTCCGCGATCTCGGATGACCCCCGCCCCCTCTCATTTCGCGTCCGCGTAGCACTCCACGACCGCCGTGGTGAACGGGAAGCGGACCGGGGTGTCGCCGAAGGCGATCCGGCCCGCGCGGTCGCCGGCCGCGCGGATCGCCTCGGCGACGGCCTCGGCCTCCTCGGCCGGGCAGTGCACGATCACCTCGTCGTGCTGGAAGAACACCAGCTCCGCCCGCATCCCGGCGGTGGCCTGGCGCAGCGCTGCCAGCATCAGCAGGGCCCAGTCGGCGGCGCTGCCCTGGACGACGAAGTTGCGGGTGAAGCGGCCGCGGGCGCGGGTGTCGGTCGACGCGTAGGACGGGGTCCAGCCGCCGGCCCCGTCCTCGCGGTCCTGGGGGAGGCCGGCCTCGCCGTCCTCGGCGGCGCCCGCCGGGGGCGGGCAGGTGCGGCCCAGCCAGGTGCGCACCAGGCGGCCCTCCTCGCCGGCGCGGGCGGCGTCGTCCACGTACGCCACGGCGCGGGGGAAGCGGCGGCGCAGGGCGGCGAGGTTCTTGAGGCCGTCGCCGGAGGTCTGCCCGTAGACGGCGCCCAGCACGGCGATCTTGGCCTTCTCCCGGTCGCCGGAGAAGGACTGGCGGGAGACGGCCGTGTAGAGGTCCTCCGGGCGGCCGGCCACCTCCATGAAGGCGGGGTCGCGGGAGATCGCGGCGAGGACGCGCGGTTCCATCTGGTCGGCGTCGGCGACGACGAGCCGCCAGCCCGGGTCGGCGACGACCGCCCGGCGGATCACCTTGGGGATCTGCAGGGCCCCTCCGCCATGGGTGACCCAGCGGCCGGTGAGGGTGCCGGCGGGGACGAACTCGGGGCGGAAGCGGCCGTCGTGGACCCAGTCGGCGAGCCAGGACCAGCCGTGGGCGGTGTAGATCCGGTAGAGCTTCTTGTAGAGGAGGAGCGGCGCGACCGCCGGGTGGTCGACCTCCTGGAGCTCCCAGCGGCGGGTCGAGCGGAGGGTGATGCCGGCCCCGGCGAAGGCCTTGATCACGTCGGCGGGCAGGTCGGGGCGGACCCGGCGGCCGAACGCGGCGGAGACCTCGTCGGCCAGCTGCGCCAGGCGGCGGGGCTCGCCCCGGCCGGCGTAGCGCTCGCCGAGCAGCTCGGTCAGCAGGGCGCGGTGGACGTCGGCCCGCCAGGGCATGCCGGTGTGCTGCATCTCGGCGGCGATGAGGAACGCCGCCGACTCGGCGGCGGTGAGGAGGCGGAGCCGGTCGGGGTGGGCGGTGGCGGCCTGCCGGCGGGCCTGGTCGGCGTGGACGGCGAGGAGGGCGTCCAGGGGCAGGGGCGCGGTCGGCTGGTGGTGCGGGTCGGCGAGGCCGGCGGCGTCGAAGAGGGAGTCCTGGGTGCGGACGGGGGCGGGGGCGGCGGTGCGGGCCGGCGGGTCCGGGGGGACGGGGGCGCCGGTGAGGCGGGCCCAGGCGGCGGCGGCCGAGCGGGGTTCGCCGGAGCGGCCCTCGTGGCCGAGGAGGAGGAGCTCGGCGTCCTCGATGTCGTAGCAGCGGTCCACGCGGAGGCCGGCGGCGAGGAGGCGGGGGTAGACGGCCGCGGTGGAGCGCCAGATCCACCGGGTGGTGGGGGGTGCGGAGCGGATCGCTTCCGCGGGGGTGGCGAAGGTGAGGGGGCCCGTGGGGGGCGGGGGGACCGGGGTGGCGTGCCAGTGGCCGTCGGGGGCCTCGGTCAGGGCCCAGGGGGTGGGGTGGTCGCTCACGAGTGCGAGTGTCCCACCGGGGGCTGACAGGGGGGTCGCCTCAATCGCCGGCGGGGCGGGGGTTTCGGGGCTCCGCCCCGGACCCCGCGCCTCACACGCCGGCGGGGCTGGATTCCGGCGGATGCGGATGGATGGGGTGCGGGTGTGGGTGCGGGTGCGGGTGCGGGTGAGGGTGGTGGGAGCGGGGCCGAGGGGGGTTGGGCGGCCGTGACACCCTGAGGGGGTGAGTGACATCGGTGCCCTGGTCGACCGGGCTTTTGCCGCCGCCTTGTACGCCCAGGACGACGCGGGGCTGGACACCGGCGCCTCCGTGCTGGCCGCCGGGGCGTGGGGGGACGTCGGGCGGGAGCTGCTGCGGCGCGGGGAGGGGTTCCTGCGGCGGGCCTGGGAGCGGGGGTGGCGGCCCGCCGATGTGGAGCGGCTCGTACGGCGCGACCTCGGGGAGGCGCACCAGCGGGTCCTCGGGGACCTGGTCGCCGCCGAGGCGCGGCGCTACGGGCGGCTGCCCGACGGGTGGGGTGCCGGGGAGGTGTGGTGGCCCGGGGACGAGGCGTACGCCGAGGGGCTCGCGCGGCGTGAGCGGGCCGACCGGTTCACCCTGGCCACCACCGTCCTGGAGCTGTACCGGCTGCTGGTCCGGCTGCCGTCGATCGAGCCGGTGGGGCCCGTCCCGGGGGATCCGGCGGGGGACCTCGCGGAGCACGCGCACATCGAGCCGCGGATGCTCGGGCGGATCCGGGCGCTGCTCGCCAAGGCCGAGGCGACCACCTACCCGGAGGAGGCCGAGGCGCTCAGCGCCAAGGCGCAGGAACTCATGGCCCGGCACACCGTGGACGAGGCGCTGCTCGCGGTGCGCGGCGGCGGGCCGGCGCGGGTGCCCGGGGCCTGCCGGATCGGGGTGGAGCCCCCGTACGAGGAGGCCAAGGCGGTGCTGCTGGACGCGGTGGCCACCGCGAACCGCTGCCGGGCGGTGTGGAACAGCGCGTTCGAGTTCTCGACCGTGGTCGGGTTCGAGAGCGACCTGGAGGCCGTCGAGCTGCTGTACACCTCGCTGCTCGTGCAGGGGACGGCCGCCATGACGCGGGCCGAGGCCGCGCAGCGGGCCGGCGGGCGCAAGCGGACCAAGACCTTCCGGCAGTCGTTCCTGCTCGCCTACGCCAGCCGGCTCGGCCGCAGGCTCGCCGAGACCGCCGAGCACACGGCCGCCGAGGCACCCGACAACCTCCCGGCGCTGGTGGCCCGGGACATGGCGGTCACCTCCCGGGCCGACGAGATGTTCCCGCGGACCACCACGACACGGCTGCGCGGGGCCACCGACCACGCGGGCTGGGAGGACGGCACCGCCGCCGCCGACGCCGCGCACATGGGCGGCAGGCGGCCCTCCCTGCCGTAGCCGGGGCTAGGCCGTCTCTTTCGGATCTTGCCGGGCGGCGCGGGCCAGGCACGATCCGGAAGAGACGGCCTAGGCCGGGTCCTGGGGGGTGTTCTCCGAGCGCATCGCACGGGCCTCCGACTTCAGGATGCGGGCCGACTTGCCCAGGGAGCGGGCCATGTCGGGCAGCTTCTTCGAACCGAACAGCATCAGGCAGACCACCAGGACGATGATCAGGTGCCAGGGCTCCAGGCCGTTGCGGAGCATGGGTACCTACTTCACGGGTGAGGGGGCTGGGGGCAGGAACGATGTTCTTGGCCATCGAACAGCGCGGCAAGGCCCGCGTACAAATCTGAAGAAGTCCTGAAAACCGAGAACCGCCGGGACCGTTAGGCTCGGCGCCATGGGCTGGCTGCGTGCGCTGAGGGACACCGTGCGCGTGGCCATGACCGTCGAGCGGCGGCGTCTGGAGCCGCTCGTCGCGCTGCGGGCCGCCGCCGGGCTGGCGCTGGTCGTCGGGGCCGGGCTGGCCCTCCTCGGGCCGGGCGCGGCCGCGAGTTCCGCGTTCGGGGCCTTCATGGCCGCCGTCGCCACCTTCCAGCAGAGCTGGCGCCCGCGCCCCGTGCTCGCGCTCGCCTCCGGGCTGACCCTGGCCGTCTCCACCTTCCTCGGCTACCTGGTCGGCTCGGCCGACGTCGGGCTCTTCCTGCCGATGCTGGCCCTGTGGGCCTTCGGCGCGGGGCTGCTGTGGGCGGCCGGGCCGACCGCCGGGATGATCGCCTCCGGGAACGTCGCCGTCATGCTGGTCACCGTCACCCTGCCGACCTCCGTCCCGCAGGCCGCCGGGCACGCCGCGATGATCGCCGCCGGCGGGGTGGTCCAGGCCCTGCTGATCGTGCTCTTCCCCGTCCGCCGCTGGGGCGCCCAGCGCGACGCCCTGGCCGATGCCCTGGCCGCCGAGGCCGACTACGCCCGCAGGCTGCGCCACGACCCCGTCAGCTCCTTCGACCCCGCGCCCCTGATGAAGGCGCGCGACGCCGCCGCCGTCACGGCCCGCCAGGCCCGGCGGCGCCCCGCCGAGCTGCACGGGGCCCGGGGGCTCGCCGAGCGGATCCGGCCCGTGCTGGCCTCCCTCGCCGACCCGGCCGTCGGAGCACCCGCCGAGGGCCCCGGCCGGGACCGGGTACGGGAGCTGCTCGACGCCGCCGGGACGGTCCTCGACGCCGCCGCGCACGCCATCCGCCACGGCGGCCCCGTCCGGCTGCCCGGGCCGGCCCTGGAGGTGCTGAAGGCCCCCGACCTGCCGGAGGTGTTCCGGGAGGCGCCGCTGCGGGCCGCGCGCCGGCTCGCCGCCCTGCTGGACGACGTCCTGGAGACGGCCGAACCGGGCTCCGGGCGCACCGCCGACCCCGGCGAGGCACGGCTGCGGCCCAGCGTGCCGGCCCTGGTGCCGCTGGTGCTGCGGGCCGTACGGGCCGAGCTGCGCCGGGGTTCGCCCGTCCTGCGGCACGCCGTACGGGTGACGGGGGCGGCGTGCGCGGGGTACCTGATCGGGCAGGCCCTGCCGTTCGGGCACGGCTACTGGGCGCCGATGGCCTCCGTGATGGTGATGCGGCCCGACTTCACGCAGACCTGGTCGAGGGCCGTCGCCCGCTTCGGCGGGACCCTGGTCGGGGTGGGCGCGGCCACCGGGATCGTGCAGCTCGCCCGGCCCGGGATGTACCTGTCGGGGCTGCTCGCGGTGGTCAGCGCGGGGCTGATGTACGCGCTGATGCGCACCGGGTACGCCGTCTCGCAGGTGTGCGTCTCCGCGTACGTCGTCTTCCTGCTCGGCATGGGCGGCGTCCGCTGGGACCAGACGGTCCCCGACCGGATCGCCCTCACCCTCGTCGGCGGGGTCCTCGCGATGCTCGCGTACGCCGTGTACCCGGCCTGGGAGACCCCCAGGCTGCGCACCCGGCTCGCCGACTGGATCGCCGCGGACGGGCGGTACGCGGCCGCCGTCCTCGGGCAGTACGCCGATCCGGCGGGGGCCCGGCGCGCGGACGTGCGGGAGGCGCTGCTGGCGGCGCGCGACGCCCGCATCGCGTGGCTGGAGGCCCTCGCGCGGGCGGAAGGGGAGCCGGTGCGCCACCGGGGCCTGTCCCGGGCGGCCGCCGACGGCGCGGGGGAGGCGGTGGCCGCGTTCGGGCGGGGCGCCATGCTGCTGGAGGCCCACCTGCCGGACCGGGCCCGGCCCCCCGTGCCGGGGGCGGCCGAGCTGGCGGAGGCGCTGCGGGAGGCGACGGGGGCGGCGGCCCGGGCGGTGCGGGAACGCCGGGTTCCGGAGTGGGGGGCGGTGCGCGCCCTGCTGGACGGGGGGAACCGCGTGCCGGAATCGGGCGTCGTACGCCAGGCGGCGGAGCGGCTGCTGGACTCTCTGGACGAGGTCTCGCAGGCGCTTCGCCCCTGACAGTGATCATTGCGGCACCGCGCGTGCACGTGCATCTGCCCATGCATGCGCTGATGAACACAGCTATGATCCGGTGGAGTTGACATCTGCACTATCGGGGGCTTCCTGTGGACCACGCGTACAACGGGACGGCAGCTGCAGAACTCACTTCCTTGTATGAGCTGACCTGGCAGAAGAGCAGACACAGCAACTCGCAGGGGTCCTGCGTGGAGTTCGCCAAACTGCCCGGCGGCGACGTCGCCATGCGCAATTCGCGCTTCCCCGACGGCCCGGCGCTCGTCTACACGCCGGCCGAGATAGAGGCGCTGCTGCTGGGCGTCAAGGACGGCGAGTTCGATCATCTGATCGGCTGAACGAACAGCGCGGGAGATCAGGCCATGCACGTGCACTGGCCGGGACTGATCGAAAGGATCAGGCCCGGCCAGTGGTGTGTCGTACGTGTCCGCGTCGTCCGCCCGCCGCGGCGCGCGGTCAGCCCTGGAGCAGGAACAGCGCCCAGACCACCTTGCCGGTGAGCCGGCCCGCCAGCGGGTGCCAGCCCCAGCTGTCGCTGTAGGAGTCCACCAGGAACAGGCCCCGGCCCGACTCCAGGTCGCAGTTCTCGTCCGTGCGCTCCGGCGCGAACGAGCCCCCCGGCCGGTCCTCGCTGGGGTCGCGCACCGCGCACACCAGCCGCGTGCGCCACCGCATCAGGTGCAGCCGTACCGCGGCCGACTCCGGCTGCTCGCCCCCGCAGGGCCGGGCGTCGTCCGGGAGGGCGTGCCGCAGCGCGTTGGTGACGAGTTCGGAGACCACCAGCGCGACGTCGTCGAAGCGCTCGTCGAGGCCCCACTGGGACAAGGTCGACCGGGTGAAGGAGCGGGCGCCCCGCACCGCTTCGAAGCGGGCCGGCAGGGCACAGGAGGCGGACCCGGAGACAGCCGTGGGATCGACCGGGGGCAGCCCCTGCCGTAACGGCTCGGACATGACCGATCCAATCGTCCCCATGCGAGGCACTCCCGTGGATTCGCGGACGAAGCGGTCGGCTCCGGCCAAAGAGAACTGCGGGGTGGGTCCGGCGCCGGCGCGAAGAGCACGCAGGTGCGCGGCACCATCGTTCCGAATGGCGCAGCCGGATGCAAGGGCAGATGCACGTGCACGCGCCGGACCTGTCCACTCCCGTGACGGTTCTTGCTCATTTCTTCCTACGCATACTTACGGACTTCTTTTCCGGGACGCCGGATTCCGTTACAGAACGAGTACGGGCCGATGCGTTTTGGTGGCAGACTGCGGCACCGGGGATACGGGGGCCCCGCCGAGGCACGCGCACACCACGCGCACACCATTGCGATGGGGAGGGCAGGACTAGTGACCGCAGAAGCCAGCGGTTCGGTGGTGCGCCGCATCCTCCTGGGCTCACAGCTCAGGCGACTCCGAGAATCCCGCGGCATCACCCGTGAGGCGGCCGGCTACTCGATCCGCGCATCCGAATCGAAGATCAGCCGCTTGGAGTTGGGAAGGGTGAGCTTCAAGGCCAGGGACGTGGAAGACCTGCTGACCCTCTACGGGGTCACGGACGGCGCGGAGCGGGAGTCCCTCCTGGGACTGGTCCGCGAGGCCAACGCGGCCGGGTGGTGGCACAGTTACGGCGACGTGCTCCCCGGGTGGTTCCAGACCTACATCGGCCTGGAGGGCGCGGCCTCCCTCATCCGCATCTACGAGGTCCAGTTCGTCCACGGTCTCCTCCAGACCGAGGCCTACGCCCAGGCCGTCGTCAAGCGCGGCATGCCGAGCGCCTCCCCCGCCGAGATCGACCGCCGCGTCGCCCTGCGCCTGGAGCGCCAGAAGGTCCTCGTCTCCGAGAACGCGCCCGTCTTCCACGCCGTCCTCGACGAGGCCGCGCTGCGCCGCCCCTACGGCGACCGCGACGTGATGCGCGGTCAGCTGGAACACCTGATCGAGATCAGCCAGCGGCCCAACGTGCAGCTCCAGGTGATGCCCTTCTCCTTCGGCGGCCACGCCGGCGAGAGCGGCGCCTTCACCCTGCTGCGCTTCCCCGAGTCCGACCTGCAGGACATCGTCTATCTGGAACAGCTCACCAGCGCGCTCTACCTGGACAAGGAAGAGGAAGTGGGGCAGTACGCACGGGCGATGGAGCGGCTCCAGGCCGACTGCCCCGACCCCGACCGGACCCGGGATCTCCTGCGCGGACTGCTCCAACTGTCTTGAACCGCACGTACTATGACGTCTGATCAGTGCTCTACGAAGAACGATCGGTCTCCGGTGCAGCGCAGGGGTGCGCGCTCGCAGTAAGGGATGGCATGTCCATATTCACCGACCTGGCTCACCAGTACATAGACGGCGAATGGCTGGCCGGCACCGGTTCGTGGGACATCATCGACGTCAATCCCTACAACGGGGAGAAGCTCGCGGCCGTCACCGTGGCCACCGTCGAGCAGGTGGACCGCGCCTACCGCGCGGCCGAGCGGGCGCAGCGCGACTGGGCCGCCGCCAGCCCCTACACCAGACGGACCGTCCTGGAGCGCGCCCTGCGGATCACCGAGGAGCGCCAGAAGGAGATCGTCGAGGCGATGATCGACGAGCTCGGCGGGACGCGTCCCAAGGCCGAGTACGAGGTCCACCTCGCGCTGGAGTTCCTGCGCGAGGCGATCCGGCTGGCCGTCCGCCCCGAGGGCCGCATCCTGCCCTCGCCGGTCACGGGCAAGGAGAACCGGGTCCAGCGGCTGCCCGTCGGCGTCGTCGCCGTGATCAGCCCCTTCAACTTCCCGCTCCTGGTGACGCTGAAGTCGGTCGCCCCGGCGCTGGCGCTCGGCAACGCCGTGGTCATCAAGCCCAACCAGAACGCCCCGGTCTCCGGCGGCGGGATCATCGCCAAGATCTTCGAGGACGCGGGGCTGCCGGCCGGGCTGCTGAACGTGCTGGTCACCGACATCGCCGAGATCGGCGACGCGATCCTCACCCACCCCGTCCCGAAGGTGATCTCCTTCGCCGGCTCCGACCGCACCGGACGGCACGTGGGCGCGGTGGCCGCCCGCCACTTCAAGCGGACCGTCCTGGAGCTCAGCGGCAACAGCGCCCTGGTGGTCCTCGACGACGCCGACGTCGACTACGCGGTGGACGCGGCCGTCTTCAGCCGCTTCGTCTTCCAGGGCCAGGTCTGCATGGCCGCCAACCGCATCCTCGTCGACGCCTCCGTGGCCGAGGAGTTCACCGAGAAGTTCACCGCCCGGGTGCGCGCCCTGAAGACCGGCGACCCCCGCGAGGCCGACACCCACATCGGCCCGCTGATCAACTCCTTCCAGGCCGACGCCCTGACCGCGCTCGTGGACCGCGCCGTCGCGTCCGGGGCCACGGCCCTGGTCCGGGGCTCTACGCGCGGCAACCTGGTGGAGCCGACCGTCCTGGCCGGCCTCCCGGAGGACTCGCCGCTGCTGGGCCAGGAGATCTTCGGCCCCGTCGCCCTGCTGGTGGTCTTCGACGGGGAGGAGGAGGCGGTGCGCCTGGCCAACGCCACCCCGTACGGGCTCAGCGGCGCGGTGCACACCCGTGACGTCGAGCGCGGCGTGCGGTTCGCGCGGCGCGTCGAGACCGGGATGATCCACGTCAACGACTCCACGATCGCCGACGAGCCGCTGACCGCGTTCGGCGGGGAGAAGGCCTCCGGTCTGGGCCGTCTGGGCGGGGAGGCCACCGTGGAGGCCTTCACCACCCAGAAGTGGATCTCCATCCAGCACGGCCGGACGACTTTTCCCTTCTAGGGGCTGATCAAGGACAGGAACTGACCGCAAGGATTCGTACCGTGGTGGATGTCGGCGGGGGAGCGCCCCGCACACCACCACGGCAAAGGCGGTCGGTCATGGCACACCCCACCCAGGAAGTCGCGGGAGACGAGCGCGGCACCCTCCTGCTCTTCGTCGAGGACCAGCGCGAGGCCCTGCGCCGCGCCGCGGCGGGCCTGACGCCGGAGCAGACCGCGAGCCGGCCCACCGCGAGCGAGCTGTCCCTGGCCGGGCTGATCAAGCACGCGGCCGAGGTCGAGCTGAACTGGCTGCGCATGGCCCAGCAGAAGCCGAATGAACACCGGCGCGCGCCCGAGGAGTGGCACGAGGGCTTCCGGCTGACCGAGGGGGAGACCCTGGAGTCCGCCCTCGCGTTCTGGGACACGGTCAAGGACCAGACGACCGGCTTCGTCGAGTCGGTGCCGAGCCTGGACGACGACTTCCCGCTGCCGCCGGCCCCCTGGTTCCCCAAGGACGCCACGGTCTCGGTGCGCTGGATGCTCCTGCACCTGGTCCGCGAGTTCGCCCGGCACGCGGGCCACGCGGACATCATCCGCGAGACCCTGGACGGCACCAAGGCGATGGGCTGATCCCGCCCCGCCGGTAAGACCGCCCCGCCGGAAAAAGGGGCTTGCACCTCACGTGGCGTGAGGAACCACAGTGGAGGGCGTACCCAACCGAAGGAGCGGAAAGCGATGGGCTACTCCGTGGGCCAGGTCGCCGGTTTCGCCGGAGTGACGGTGCGGACCCTGCACCACTACGACGAGATCGGCCTGCTCTCCCCGAGCGGCCGCAGCGGCGCGGGCCACCGGCGTTACGACGACGCCGACCTGGACCGGCTGCAGCGGATCCTGTTCTACCGGGAGCTCGGCTTCCCGCTCGACGAGGTCGCGGTCCTGCTGGACGACCCGGAATCGGACCCGAGGGAGCACCTGCGCCGGCAGCACGCCCTCCTGACCGACCGGATCGCCCGGCTCCAGCAGATGGCCAAGGCCGTGGAGCACGCCATGGAGGCGAAGAAGATGGGCATCAACCTCACGCCCGAGGAGCGGTTCGAGGTGTTCGGGGACAAGGACCCGGAGCAGTACGCGGAGGAGGCCGAGCGGCGCTGGGGCGGTACCGAGGCGTACGCCGAGTCGCAGCGCCGGGCGGCCTCGTACACCAAGGAGGACTGGCAGCGGATCCAGGACGAGGTCGCCGACTGGGGCGCCCGGTACGCGGCGCTGGTGGCGGCGGGCGAGCCCGCCGACGGCGGGGCGGCCATGGACATGGCCGAGGAGCACCGGCGGCACATCTGCGACCGCTACTACGACTGCGGGTACGAGATGCACGTCTGCCTCGGCGAGATGTACGTCTCCGACGAGCGGTTCAAGGCCTTCTACGACGGTATGGGCGCGGGCGTGGCCGAGCACCTGCGGGACTCGATCACCGCGAACGCCGTGCGCAAGGCGTAGCGGACATCTCACCCCTTACCGCCCCCTCCGGTCCCTGGAACCCGGTGGGGGCGGTGTGCGTTCATAATTGAGACCGCCTGCATCGTCGCGTCCCCCACCGCAGACGTCCCCCTGCTGATCCAGGAGAGCCCGGAAACGTGGAACCCCTCTACACGCTTGCCCTCGCCCCCGCGTGGCTGTCCCCGGACTACCTGATCGGGAAGTTCGGTCTGATCGGCATCCTGGTCATCGTCTTCGCGGAATCGGGTCTGTTCGCGTTCTTGCCCGGGGACTCCCTGCTGTTCACCGCGGGCCTGTTCACGGCCAGCGGCAGCATCAGCCAGCCGCTGTGGCTCGTCTGCACGCTGATCGCGGCGTCCGCGATCCTCGGTGACCAGGTGGGCTACCTGATCGGCAAGTTCTTCGGCCCGAAGCTGTTCAACCGGCCGAACAGCAAGGTCTTCAAGCGGGAGAACCTGGACGCGGCGCACGACTTCATGGAGAAGCACGGCCCCAAGGCCATCGTGCTCGCCCGTTTCGTGCCCATCATCCGCACCTTCGCCCCGATGGTCGCGGGCGCCGGCGCGATGAAGTACCGGGTCTTCCTCACGTACAACGTCATCGGCGGTGTCGCGTGGGGCGCGGGCGTCACCGTCCTCGGCTACCAGCTCGGCCGGTTCGAGTTCATCAAGACCAACATCGAGGCGATCTTCATCGTCATCGTGCTGATCTCCGTGATCCCGGTGATCTTCGAGGTGCTGAAGGCCCGCAAGGCCAAGAAGGCCGCCGCCTCCGCCCCGGCGCAGCCCGGGTACCCGATGGAGGAGCCGCCGCCGGCCCCCGGCCAGCGCGGCCGCCACGCCAAGCGCTGACGTACGGGCGCGCAGGCGCCTCCCACGGGCGCCGCGAGCCCCCGAGTGCCCCGGAGACGGTCCGCCTCCGGGGCACACGCGCGTCCGGGGCCCGCGCGATCCGGCGGGGCCCTAGAAGCCGCGGGTCCGTTTGGCCGCGGCCCGGCGCTTGGCGGCGCTGCGCGCGCCGGGGATCCGCATGAACAGCCGCGAGCTCTCGGAGCCCAGGTTCACCCCGATCGCGATCGCAAGCGCGATGGCGGCGGCGTTGGTGAGCGAGGCGAGCCCCTTGTCGAGCCGGTTCTCGGCGATCGACAGCAGCCCGAAGTACGTCGCCGAGCCCGGCAGCAGCGGGCCGATGGCGGCCGTCACGTACGGCAGCGCCGACGCGAACCGGTACCGGGAGAAGAGCTGCCCGAACAGGCCGACCAGCCCGGCCGCGAGGGCCGTGGACGGGACGGGCGGCAGGCCGGCGGCCCGCAGGGCGCCGAAGGTCACCCAGGCGACCCCGCCGTTGAGGGTCACGATCCACACGGTGGAGCGCTCCTGCTGGAGGAGGATCGCGAAGGTGAACACCAGCACCATCGACGCCAGGGTCTGCAGCAGGGGCCGGTGGGGGATCTGGAGCACCTCGTCGGGGTTGGGCGAGGGGCCGAACTGGAGGCCGACGTAGATCACCGCGAGCACGCCGATGATGATCCCGATGAAGAGGTACATGACCTCCAGCAGGCGGGCGGACGCGGTGATGTAGAAGCCGGTCAGGCCGTCCTGCACGGCCGCGACCAGGGCCCGTCCGGGCAGCAGCGCGAACAGGCCGCCGGTGATCACGGCGGAGGAGCGCACGTCGATCTCGGCGAGCTTCAGGGCCACCCCGATCGCGGCCGGGGGCATCGCCGCGACCACGAACTGGTAGAACTCCGGCAGCCCGCGGTCCGCGAAGTACCAGGCCAGCCGGTCGCCGAGGACGGCTCCGAGGGCGGCGCAGAAGAACACCGTCACCCCGCCGCCGACCAGGATGGAGGCGGCCCCCGCGAGCAGTCCGGCGGCGGCCGTGAGCACCCAGGTGGGGTACGGGTGGCGGTTGCGGCGGATCACGGCCAGGCGGCGGTAGGCCTCCTCCAGGGAGATCGCCACCTCGGGCGAGCTGATGTCGTCCACCAGCCGGAAGACGGCGGCGAGGCGGGTGTAGTCGGTGCCGCGGCGGCGCACGGTGCGGCTCGCGGAGACCGGGTTGCCGACCAGGGAGGGCTGGTGGGTGATCGACAGCATGGTGAACGTGACGGTCGGCTCGGCGCGGTCGAGGCCGTAGGAGCGGGCCACGGCGAACATCGCCGCCTCCACGTCCTCCGCGCCCTCGCCGCCCGCGAGGAGCAGCTCCCCGATGCGCAGGGTGAGGTCCAGGACGCGGCCCACGGCCGGCCCGGACTCGCTCTGCCGCTGCGCCGCCTCGGGCACCGGGCGGACGTCCACGGGCATGCGCAGCATCGTGCGCATGCGGTCCTGCCAGGGGGAGGAGGCGGGGAAGGACGGGGTGGCGGGCGGGGCGTAGGCGGGCGGGGAGTGCTGGGCGCTGTAGGTGGCCGGTGGGGCGAAGCCCGAGCCCTCGGGGCCGGCGGGGGCGGCCGCTAGGCCCTCCGGGAGGGCGAACTCGGAGGTGACCTGGTCCTCGTCCGGGACCTCCGGCTGCATGCCGGGCGGCGGGGTGAAGGCGCTGTGCGCCTCGTCGGACTTCGGCTTCCGGTCCTCGGGACCGGGCCCTTCGGACTCCGCCACGCATCCTCCCACCCTTGATCACCGGCGGTATCAGTATGCGGAACCGTTTCCTCCATGGCGAAAGGAGGTCCGGAGAACGGAGCGGCGGGCGGCGCCCCCCGGTGGGGGACGCCGCCCGCCGTCCTTCAGCGGTTACCGAGCGGAGCTCAGTGGTGGCCGCCCTGGGCCTCCAGGCGCTTGTACGAGGCCTCGATCTCGGCCTCGGCCTCGGCGCGGCCCACCCAGTTGGCGCCCTCGACCGACTTGCCCGGCTCCAGGTCCTTGTAGACCTCGAAGAAGTGCTGGATCTCCAGGCGGTCGAACTCGGAGATGTGGTGGATGTCGCGCAGGTGCTCGACGCGCGGGTCGGAGGCCGGGACGCACAGCAGCTTGGCGTCACCGCCCGCCTCGTCCGTCATGTTGAACATGCCGATCGCGCGGCACTTGATCAGGCAGCCCGGGAAGGTCGGCTCGTCCAGGATGACCAGCGCGTCCAGCGGGTCGCCGTCCTCGCCGAGGGTGTTCTCGACGAAGCCGTAGTCCGTCGGGTAGCTGGTCGAGGTGAAGAGGCGACGGTCCAGACGGATCCGGCCGGTCTCGTGGTCCACCTCGTACTTGTTCCGCGAACCCTTGGGGATCTCGATGGTGACGTCGAACTCCACGTCCTGCTCCTCCATGATCAGCTCCGGCCCGGTGCCGGGGCTTGACTGCTTCGAGACGGCTTTTGATTTCACATGCGTGCGCGTCCGGCCCATCCCTGGGGTGGGGTGCCATGCTCGCGGCAAGACGCAGTGGTTAAGTGTCCCTCACGCATATGTGTGATCGCGAAAGGGGCTGGTCCGAGGTGCCATTGGTCAAGACGTGGCAGCTCATCGCGGGGTCGGCCGTCGCCGGCCTCGCCCTGTCGGCGGCGGCCGTGGCCTCCGCCGGCCCCTGGGACTCCGGCCAGCGTAAGGCCGAGCGGGACCGGGCCGCCTCCTGGAGCCGGACGGGTGGCGCAGATCACGCGGCCGGATCCCTCCCGCAGGCCGCACCGAGCGCGCCCGGGGTGCTCCAGGGCATCGCGCCGCGCTCCGCCGACGCGCCCTCCGCCGCCCTCGCCGGGGTGCTCGGACCGCTGCTCGCCGACTCCGCCCTCGGGACCGTGCGCGGCGCCTGCGTGGTCGACGCCGGCACGGGCCGGGTGCTGTACGAGTCCGGGGCGGCCGACCCCATGACCCCCGCCTCCACCGTCAAGATCGCCACCGCGAGCGCCGCGCTGGCCGCCCTCGGCCCCGAGTACCGCATCCGCACCACCGTGACCCCCGGGGCCGGCCCCGGCCAGATCGTCCTGGTCGGCGGCGGCGACCCCTCCCTCACCGCCAGGAAGAAGAGCCCGGCCGGCTCCGGCGGCAGCCTCGTGGCCCTCGCCGCCGACACCGCCCGGGCCCTCAAGGCGGCCGGCACCGACACCGTCGCCCTCGGCTACGACGACACCCTCTACTCGGGCCCCGTCCGCCACCCCATCGGCCGCAACGACAACCTCGCCCCCGTCACCGCCCTCACCGCCGACGAGGGCCGCCCCGACGACTCCACCGCCGGGCCCGTCGCCCGCACCGAGGACCCCTCCGGGGACACCGCCCGCGCCTTCGCCGGCCTGCTGCGCGACCGGGGCATCAAGGTGACCGGCGACCCGGCCCCCGCCAAGGCCGGCCCCGACGCCCACCCGCTGGCCACCACCCTCTCCACCCCCCTCGCCGGGCTCGTCGAGCGGATGCTCACCAACAGCGACAACGACATCGCCGAGGCCCTCGCCCGCCAGACCGCCCTCGCCACCGGCAAGCCCGCCGGCTTCGAGGGCGCCGAACAGGCCGTCACCCAGCGGCTCGGCTCGCTCGGCGTCGACCTGACCGGCGCCCGCTTCGCCGACGGCAGCGGCCTCAACCGGGCCGACAAGGTCAGCGCCCGCCTCCTGACGGGCCTGCTCGCCAAGGCCGCCGACCCCGCCCACCCGGAGCTGCGGCCGGTCCTCACCGGACTGCCCGTCGCCGGCTTCACGGGCACCCTGCGCACCCGCAACGCCGGCACCTCCCCGGCCGCCGGCCTGCTCCGGGCCAAGACGGGCACCCTGACCGGCGTGAACTCCCTCGCCGGCACCGTCGTCGACCCGTCCGGGCGGCTCCTGGTCTTCGCCTTCCTGACCGCGAACGCCGCCGACGGCTCCGCCGCCGAGAAGGGCCTGGACAAACTGGCGGCCGCCATCGCCTCCACCCCCTGACCCACAGGGGGCTCCGCAGCGGCGCGGGTCCACGTACCGTTGACGCATGACGAGCATCGGTGGTGCGGAGATGGTCGACTGGAACCTCGCGGTGGCGACCGCGACCCGGCTCGTGCGGCCGGGTCCGGAGGTCAGCCGCGACGAGGCCCGGGCCGTGGTGGCGGAGCTCCGCCGGCACGCCAGGACCTCCGAGGAGCACGTGCGCGCGTTCACCGGGATGATGCCCGAGGGGACCACCCTCCCCGACACCCCCGTCCTCGTCGTCGACCGGGCCGGCTGGGTCCGGGCCAACGTCGCCGGCTTCCGCGAGCTGCTCGGCCCGCTGCTGGCCAAGATGCAGGACCGGCGCGGCGGCGCCCCCGCCGGCGCGGTCCTCGGGGCCGTCGGCGGCAAGGTCACCGGCGTCGAGCTGGGAATGCTGCTCAGCTTCCTGGCCTCCCGCGTCCTCGGCCAGTACGAGACCTTCGCGCCCGTCGGCGCCGACCTGCCCGGCAACCCCGCCACCGGCGGCCGGCTGCTGCTCGTCGCGCCCAACATCGTCCACGTGGAGCGCGAGCTGGAGGTCAGCCCGCACGACTTCCGGCTCTGGGTCTGCCTGCACGAGGAGACCCACCGCACCCAGTTCACCGCCGTCCCCTGGCTGCGCGCCCACCTGGAGGGCGAGATCCAGGCCTTCCTCGGCGCCACCGAGATGGAGCCCGGGGCCCTCCTGGAGCGGCTGCGCGAGGCCGTCCAGTCCTTCTCCGGCGCCCGCCCGGACGGCGAGCGCGGCGAGGAGGCCCACTCCTTCGTCGAACTCGTCCAGAGCCCGCTCCAGCGCGAGGTGCTCGGCCGGCTCACCGCCGTCATGTCCCTGCTGGAGGGCCACGCCGACTTCGTGATGGACGGGGTGGGCCCCGAGGTGGTGCCCTCCGTCGCCGAGATCCGCGAGAAGTTCCAGCAGCGCCGGGCCAGCGGCGCCGGCCGCCTGGACGCCGCCCTGCGCAAGCTGCTGGGCCTCGACGCCAAACTGCGCCAGTACCGCGACGGCGAGCGGTTCGTGCGCGCCGTCGTCGGCGAGGTCGGGATGGAGGGCTTCAACCGCGTGTGGACCTCCCCGAACACCCTGCCGACGAAATCGGAGATCGCCAGGCCCGCGGACTGGGTGGCACGCGTGCACCGCAGGGGGAGCGCGGGGCGCGAAGAAGGGTGACTCCGGAGGCGTAAACGTGTCCCACTGGGGGAAGCAGCATCACCCTTCCGAGGGACCGTGGGCCGCTGAAGGGCGTGCGATGCTCGGGGAACGGCTCGCTTCTGTCACCATCGACGCACTCTGAGTGACCACCCTGTGCGCAACACCCCGAAGCCTCCGAGCATCCGAACTCCACGAAGGGCACCGGACATGGGTCCCCATCCTGCGGTCGCGGCGATACGCCTGGCGGTCCGCCGCGTACTCCACGACGTCCTCACCGACCTGACCGATCCCACGGGCCGCGCGGCCGCCACGCCGCCGCTCGTCCTCGTCGCCTGCTCGGGCGGCGCCGACTCCATGGCGCTCGCCTCCGCCCTCGCCTTCGAAGCCCCCAAGCTCGGGATCCGGGCCGGCGGCATCACCATCGACCACGGCCTCCAGGCCGGCTCCGACCTGCGGGCCGCCGAGGTCGTCAGCCGCATGACCGCGCTCCGCCTCGACCCGGTGGAGTCCGTCGCCGTGCGCGTCGGCCGCGACGGCGGACCCGAGGCCGCCGCCCGCGACGCCCGCTACGCCGCCCTCGACGAGGCCGCGGACCGGCTGGGCGCCGCCGCCGTGCTGCTCGGCCACACCCGCGACGACCAGGCGGAAACCGTCCTGCTGGGGCTCGCCCGCGGCTCGGGCATCCGCTCCCTGTCCGGCATGGCCGAGGTCTCCGGCGGCCCCGGCCGCACCAGGCGCTACCGGCGCCCCTTCCTCCACGTCGACCGGCAGACCGCCCGCAAGGCCTGCATGGTCCAGTCCCTCCCCGTCTGGGACGACCCGCACAACATGGACCCCGCCTACACCCGCTCCCGGCTGCGCCACGAGGGACTGCCCGCCCTGGAGAAGGCGCTCGGCAAGGGGGTCGTGGAGGCGCTCGCCCGCACCGCCCAGCTCTCCCGGGACGACGCCGACGCCCTGGACGCCTGGGCCGCCGACGCGGAGGCCGGCGTACGCGACGAGGACGGCCGCCTGGAGTGCGCCAAGCTGTACGCCCTGCCCCCCGCCGTGCGCCGCCGGGTGCTGCGCCGCGCCGTGGTCGCGGCGGGCTCCCCCGCCGGCTCCCTCTTCGCCCGCCACATCGAGGAAGTCGACCGGCTCATCACCGGATGGCGCGGTCAGGGGGCCATCAACCTGCCCGGCCGCGTCGAGGCCCAGCGGCAGGGTGGCAGACTTGTCATCCGGCAGGGCTGATTGGTGCTGAAGCACGGCTGAGTCCTCCGGGGACGCCCTCCGGAGCCCCGGCCGACAACGAAAGTGATGCGGGTGGACGAGAAGGACATGGGCAACGACCTCCAGTCGGTGCTCATCACCAAGGAAGAGATCGACGCGAAGCTGGCCGAGCTGGCCGCGAAGATCGACGCGGAGTACGCGGGCAAGGACCTGCTCATCGTCGGTGTGCTCAAGGGCGCCGTGATGGTGATGGCGGACCTGGCGCGCGCCTTGTCCACCCCGCTCACCATGGACTGGATGGCGGTGTCCTCGTACGGCGCCGGGACCCAGTCCTCGGGCGTGGTGCGGATCCTCAAGGACCTGGACACCGACATCAAGGACAAGCACGTCCTGATCGTCGAGGACATCATCGACTCCGGCCTGACCCTGTCCTGGCTGCTGTCGAACCTCGGCTCCCGCCAGCCGGCCTCCCTCAAGGTCGTCACGCTGCTGCGCAAGCCCGAGGCCGCCAAGGTCGCCATCGACGTCGAGTGGGTCGGTTTCGACATCCCCAACGAGTTCGTCGTCGGCTACGGCCTCGACTACGCGGAGAAGTACCGCAACCTGCCGTTCGTCGGGACGCTCGCCCCGCACGTGTACGGCGGCTGAACCCCCGTCGTCACCGGAAACGCCCCCGGGGGAACCCGGGGGCGATTCCCGCCGTTGGAGGAGAAGGCGGGTCTGTCAGCCGTCCCACGGGGCGGCGGGTGACAATACAGAGGTACATTCCGAAGAACAGTCTTTACTCACAGCAGCATTTACCTACGGGCAGGAGGGACGGGGTGCCCGGCACCCCGTATGGATGGACGTGAAGCGATACTTCCGTGGGCCGGTCATGTGGATCGTGCTGGCCGTCCTCGCCGTGGTCGTGTTGATGAACGTCGTCGGCTCCGGCGGCGGCTACAAGTCGGTGGAGACCAGCGAGGTCATCAAGGCGATCAACAGTGGCCAGGTCGAGAGCGCCAAGCTGACCACCGGCGACAGCCAGATGATCAAGATCGAGCTGAAGAAGGGCCAGAAGCTCGACAACAACAGCGGCACCAAGTTCCAGGCCAACTACATCGGGGACCAGGGCGTCCAGCTCGCCCAGAACCTCCAGACCAAGTTCGAAGCCGGTCAGATCCCGGACGGCTACTCCGTCACGCCGGACAAGACCAGCCCGTTCCTGAGCGTGCTGCTCTCGCTCCTGCCCTTCGTCCTCATCGTCGTCGTCTTCCTGTTCCTGATGAACCAGATGCAGGGCGGCGGCTCCCGGGTCATGAACTTCGGCAAGTCCAAGGCGAAGCTCATCACCAAGGACACCCCGAAGACGACGTTCGCAGACGTCGCGGGCTCGGACGAGGCCGTCGAGGAACTCCACGAGATCAAGGAGTTCCTCCAGGAGCCGGCGAAGTTCCAGGCCGTCGGCGCCAAGATCCCCAAGGGTGTGCTGCTCTACGGCCCGCCCGGCACCGGCAAGACCCTGCTCGCGCGTGCCGTCGCGGGCGAGGCCGGCGTCCCGTTCTACTCGATCTCCGGTTCCGACTTCGTCGAGATGTTCGTCGGCGTCGGCGCCTCGCGCGTCCGTGACCTCTTCGAGCAGGCCAAGGCGAACGCCCCGGCGATCGTCTTCGTCGACGAGATCGACGCCGTCGGCCGGCACCGCGGCGCGGGCCTCGGCGGCGGCCATGACGAGCGCGAGCAGACCCTCAACCAGCTGCTCGTCGAGATGGACGGCTTCGACGTGAAGGGCGGCGTCATCCTGATCGCCGCCACGAACCGGCCCGACATCCTCGACCCGGCGCTGCTGCGCCCGGGCCGCTTCGACCGGCAGATCGCGGTCGACCGCCCGGACATGCAGGGCCGTCTGGAGATCCTCAAGGTCCACCAGAAGGGCAAGCCGGTCGCACCGGACGTCGACCTCTCGGCCGTCGCCCGCCGCACCCCCGGCTTCACGGGTGCCGATCTGTCCAACGTCCTGAACGAGGCCGCGCTCCTCACGGCCCGCTCGGACAAGAAGCTGATCGACAACCACATGCTGGACGAGGCGATCGACCGCGTCGTGGCGGGCCCGCAGAAGCGGACCCGGATCATGTCGGACAAGGAAAAGAAGATCACCGCGTACCACGAGGGCGGACACGCCCTGGTCGCGGCGGCCTCCCCGAACTCCGACCCGGTCCACAAGATCACGATCCTGTCCCGCGGCCGGGCCCTGGGCTACACCATGGTCCTGCCCGACGAGGACAAGTACTCGACCACGCGCAACGAGATGCTCGACCAGCTCGCCTACATGCTGGGCGGGCGCGCGGCGGAGGAACTGGTCTTCCACGACCCGACCACCGGCGCCGCGAACGACATCGAGAAGGCCACGGCGACGGCCCGCGCGATGGTCACCCAGTACGGCATGACCGAGCGCCTCGGCGCGATCAAGTTCGGCGGGGACAACACCGAGCCGTTCCTGGGCCGCGAGATGTCGCACCCGCGGGACTACTCGGAAGAGGTCGCGGCGCTGGTCGACGAAGAGGTCAAGAAGCTCATCGAGACCGCGCACAACGAGGCCTGGGAGATCCTGGTCGAGAACCGGGACGTCCTGGACAACCTCGTCCTCGCGCTCCTGGAGAAGGAGACGCTGGGCAAGGAGGAGATCGCCGAGATCTTCTCCACGATCGTGAAGCGCCCGGCCCGCCCGGCGTGGACCGGCTCGGCCCGCCGTACCCCCTCCACCCGTCCGCCGGTGCTCTCTCCCAAGGAGCTCCAGCTGACGAACGCCGCCAACGGCACCTCGGCCTCGGCCCAGACCGCCGTGTCGGTGGAGAAGTCCCCGGAGTCCTCCTCGGAGGAGCGCCCGGAGGGCTGATCAGGCCCGGAATGGATGCCGCGCCCCCCAGGTTCTAGCCTGGGGGGCGCGGCACATTTGTACGCCGTCCGTGCACACAGGAACGAGGAAGAGATGACCGACCCAGTGACCCTGACCGGTGGCGAGGGCACGATCGGCGCGTTCGACGAGAAGCGCGCCGAGGCGGCCGTCCGCGAGCTCCTGATCGCGGTCGGAGAGGACCCGGACCGCGAGGGCCTCCTGGAGACCCCGGCGCGCGTGGCGCGGGCGTACAAGGAGATATTCGCCGGCCTCTACCAGAAGCCGGAGGAGGTCCTGACGACGACGTTCGACCTCGGCCACGACGAGATGGTCCTGGTGAAGGACATCGAGGTCATGAGCTCCTGTGAACACCACCTGGTGCCGTTCCACGGCGTGGCCCACGTCGGCTACATCCCGTCCACCGACGGCAAGATCACCGGCCTGTCGAAGCTGGCCCGCCTGGTGGACGTCTTCGCCCGCCGTCCCCAGGTCCAGGAGCGGCTGACCACGCAGATCGCCGACTCCCTGATGGAGATCCTGGACCCGCGCGGCTGCATCGTGGTCATCGAGTGCGAGCACATGTGCATGACGATGCGCGGGGTCCGCAAGCCGGGCGCGAAGACCATCACCTCGGCGGTCCGCGGCCAGCTCCGCGACCCCGCGACCCGCAACGAGGCCATGAGCCTGATCATGGCGCGCTGAGCCGGTGACCGGCCCGGCCGGCTGGGAGCCGCTGAGCGAGGACGTCCGGCGGACGCTGGAGTTGCTGCTGGACGGGGACGGCCCGGACCACGCGGTCTACCGGGCCCAGATCCCGTACGCGCAGATGACGGCCGGCTGCACCTGCGGGTGCCCCAGCGTGGACGTGCGGGTGACCCGCCAGGACGTGCCGACGGCGCCCGTGGCGGCAGGTGACAGCCCGGTGGTGGCGAGCCGGGGCATCGCAAGCCCGGAGGGCGCCTACGTCGGCGAGGCGATGCTCTTCGTCTGGGGCGGCCTGATCGCCTCGCTGGAGGTCTGCCACTGGGAGGACCTGGGAGCGCTGGTCCCACCCCTGTGGCGGCGCCTGGGCCCCGCTTGGGAAGGAGCCTAGGCCGCCGCGTGGGCCTTCGCGGGGTCCTCGTCATCCGGGAGTTTCAGGACGTGTTCCAGGAAGAGGGCGGCCGCGACGACCGCGGCGCCCGCCAGGACCGAGCCGCCCGCGTACCAGGTCTGGTCGCGGCGGGCCGGGACGTCCAGGGAGTCCGTCAGGAGGAAGACGCCGACCCCGCCGTACATGCCGGCCACCAGGGCCGCCACCAGGGCGCTGGCCTGCCCGAAGACCACCGCGCGGGCCGCCATCAGCGGCTCCACGCCCTTGGCCCCCGGACGGCGCTCGCGCTGGGCCTTCAGGCGGGCGCGCAGCGACAGGGCCGTGGCGAACAGGACCACGGCGATGACCGCCAGCACGATCGGCGCGGCCAGTGGGACGCCCGGCAGGGTGCCGTAGGCGTTCCACAGGCGGGCGCCGGCCCAGGACAGCACCCCGGCGATCGCGAAGATGCCCGCCAGGACCGCCGGCCTCAGTTGCTTCACGTTGCCCGTCCCCTGTTCCGTGTCGGCTACCCGAGCTACCTGAACACGCTAACGGCTATTCCGGGAGACGGAGTTCCAGGTCGGTGCGCGGCGTGACCCCGCTCATGCCGATCGCGGCCAGCAGGCCGGCGACGGGCCCGCGGCCGGGGAGCTGGGCCTCGGGGTCGATGTCGCTCCAGGGGGCCAGGACGAAGGCCCGCAGGTGCGCCCTCGGGTGCGGGAGGGTCAGGACGGGGTCGTCGGAGAGCACATCGGCGTAGGCGACGATGTCCACGTCGATCGTGCGCGGCCCCCAGCGCTCCTCGCGGACCCGGTCGAAGGCCTCCTCGACGGCGTGCGCCCGCTCCAGGAGCGAGGACGGCGGCAGGGTGGTCTTCAGGGCGATGACCGCGTTCAGGTACGAGGGCTGCGAGCCCGGCTCGACGCCCCACGGCTCGGTCTCGTAGACCGGGGAGACGGCCTTGACCCGCAGGCCGGGGGTGTCGCCGAGGGCGTCGATGGCGCCCTGGAGGGTCTCCAGCCGGTTGCCGAGGTTCGCGCCGAGCGCGATCACGGCCCATTTGGGGTTGGAGAGGGTGACGTCGGCCGCGTCGACCGCCTCGACGACGGACGCGGGGACGGGCTGGACCGTGGGGTCGCTCTGGGCGTTCCGGCCGTGGTTCACACGCGGCTCCGGGTGATCGTGATGGTCACGTCGTCGAAGGGGACGGTGATGGGCGCGTCCGGCTTGTGGACGACGACCTCCACCTGGGCCACGGCCTCGTGCTTGAGGCACTGCTGGGCGATCCGCTCGGCGAGGGTCTCGATCAGGTCCACGGGCTCGCCCTGGACGACGTCGACGACCTCCTCGGCCACGACCCCGTAGTGCACGGTCTTGGCCAGGTCGTCCCCGGCCGCCGCCGGGCGGGTGTCCAGGTGCAGCACGAGGTCCACGATGAAGGTCTGGCCCTCCTCGCGTTCCCGGGGGAAGACGCCGTGGTGCCCGCGAGCCTTGAGGCCGCGCAGCGCGACACGATCCACGCGAATCACTCCTGTTTCGTAGGTGCTTCCGGTCCCGGGACTCCCCGGGCCCTTGGGCCTACGCCGAGTGCGGTCGGCGTCGTCCACCTTCGAATTTACCTGCGATAAACCTTCGCCCCCGCCCTTGGGGTCAGTCGGAGGCCTCTTCTTCCTCGTCATCGGAGTCCGTGAGCACCGGAGAACCGTGGTGGGACCAGAGCCGCCAGCCCTCCGGTGTGCGTCGGAACACATTCGTGGCGACCACCAGCTGGCCGACGAGGGGACCGAGTTCCCCGGCCTCCTCGGCGGGGCCGCCGCTGAGGATGTTCTCGGTGCAGGTGACCAGGGCGGTGTCGCCTATGAGGGCCACCTTGGTGTCGGTGAGGAAGAACTGGATGTACTCGGTGTGGGACATGATCAGCGCGTACGAGCGCAGCACCTCGCCCCGCCCGGAGAGCACCGGCCAGCCGGGGTGGACGCAGGAGATCTCGTCGTCGAGCCAGAGCGCCGACAGTGCGTCGAAGTCCCCCCGCTCCATGGCCTCGTAGAAGGCCGCGTTGACCTCTTCGACGGCTTCGATGTCGGTACGGCTCACCGTTCCCCTTCCCTGTGCGTCCGGTCGGTCCGGCGGGTCACTGAGCCCCTTCCACGGCGCGGGCCACCCGAACCGCGTCGGCGGTCGCCCGTACCTCGTGCACGCGTACGGCCCAGGCGCCCTGGTGGGCGGCGATGGCCGAGACGGCGGCCGTGGCGGCGTCCCGCTCGCGGGCGGGCGGCGGGGTGGCGCCGGACCCGCCGGCCAGGACCCGGCCGAGGAAGCGCTTGCGGGAGGCGGCGACGAGGAGGGGGAAGCCGAGGGCGCGCAGCTCGGGGAGGCGGGCGACGAGGGCGAGGTCGTGCTCGGCGTTCTTGGCGAAGCCGAGGCCGGGGTCGACGACGATCCGCTCGGGGGCGATGCCGCCGGAGACGACGGCGTCGATGCGGGCGCGGAGCTCGGCGGTGACCTCGCCGAGGACGTCGTCGTAGACGGCGAGGCTGTTCATGTCCTCGCTGAACCCGCGCCAGTGCATGACGACGAAGGGGACGTCGGTGGCGGCGACGGCGGAGATCATGCGGGGGTCGGCGAGGCCGCCGCTGACGTCGTTGACGAGGCGGGCGCCGGCGGCGATCGCCTGCTCGGCGACGGTGGCGCGCATGGTGTCGACGGAGACGACGACGCCTTCGGAGGCCAGGCCCCGTACGACGGGGACGACCCGGCGGAGCTCCTCGTCGGCGTCGACGCGGGTGGCGCCGGGCCGGGTGGACTCGCCGCCGACGTCGACGAGGTCGGCGCCCTGGGCGACGAGGTCGAGGCCGCGCTTGACGGCGGCGGTGGTGTCGAACCAGCGGCCGCCGTCGGAGAAGGAGTCGGGGGTGACGTTCACGACGCCCATGACCGCGCAGCGGTCCCAGTCGGGGAGCCCGGCCACGTGGCCCCGGGGGGCGGGGCCGTGGGTGGTGTTCATGGGGTCCAGGGTAGATCCCGCGCGGCACGACGCCCCCGGGCCCTGGTGGGCACGGGGGCGTCGGGGGCCCGGCGGGTTACGCGGCCTGGACCTCGCGGTCCTGCTGGGCCGGGACGGCCGTCTCGTTGTGGGCGCAGGGGCGGTCCTGCTTCGGGCGGCGGCGGCTCTCGAAGAGGCGGGGGAGGGCCAGGGTGACGAAGCCCTCGGCCTGCATCACGGCGAAGCCGATGCGGGGGAGGTCGCGGTGGTGGCGGTAGACCATGAAGCGCGGCTCCCAGCGGGGGCGGAACTTCTCGTTGAACTTGTACAGCGACTCGATCTGGAACCAGCGCGAGAGGAAGACGAGCAGGCTGCGCCAGGCGCGCAGGACCGGGCCGGCGCCGATCTTCTCGCCGCGGGCGAGGGCCGCGCGGAACATCGCGAAGTTCAGCGAGACCTTCTCGATCTTCAGCTCGGGGGCCTGCTGGAGGGCGGCGACGATCAGCAGCTCGTTCATACCGGGGTCGGCGCCCCGGTCGCGGCGCATCATCTCCAGGGACATGCCGTCCTTGCCCCAGGGCACGAAGTGCTGGATGGCCTTGAGGTCGCCGAAGGGGCTGCTGTCGCCCTCCTCCACGCGGTGCGCGGTGGCGATGATGCAGTCGCCGTCGCCCGGGTCGCCGATGCGGCCCAGGGCCATGGAGAAGCCGCGCTCGGTGTCGGTGCCGCGCCAGGCCTCGGCGGCGCCGCGGACCTGGGACAGCTCGAACTCGTTCAGCTCGCTGACCCGGCGGACCTTGGTGGTGTAGCCGTTGCGCTCGATGCGCTTGACCATCTGGCGGACGTTGCGCATGGGGCGGCCGGCGAGGGAGAAGTCTTTGACGTCGACGATGGCCTCGTCGCCGAGCTCCAGGGCGTCCAGGCCCGTCTCGCGGGTCCAGACCTCGCCGCCGGTCTCGCTGCAGCCCACGACGGCCGGGGTCCAGGAGTGGGCCTTGGCCTCCTCCATGAACCGCTCGATGGCGCCGGGCCAGGCCTCGACGTCGCCGACGGGGTCGCCGGAGGCGAGCATGACGCCGGAGACCACGCGGTAGGTGACGGCCGCCTTGCCGCTGGGGGAGAAGACGACGGCCTTGTCGCGACGGAGCGCGAAGTGGCCGAGGGAGTCGCGGCCGCCGTGCCGGGCGAGCAGCTCGCGCAGCTTCTCCTCGTCGGCCGGGGTGAGCCGGGCGGCCGGGTGCTCGGGGCGGAAGGCGAGGTAGATCGTGGTGACGGCGGTCAGCATGCCGAGGGCGCCGAGGGAGTAGCCGACGGTCCAGCTCACCCGTCCGGCGTAGTCGACCGGGCCCTCGAAGCCGAAGAGGCCGTAGACCACGTGGGTGATCTGCTCGTAGAGGCTGGGGTGGCCGACGACCTTGTTCGGGTGGACGTTGACGATGACCAGGCCCAGGCCGATGGAGCCGGCGCTCATCAGGACGAAGTTGGCGAGCGCCTTCCAGCGGCTGCGCGGGTCCGGCAGGGCCTTGAATTCACCCTGGTGGCGTACGAGCAGGGCGAGCAGCACCGCCGAGATGACCACGCTGACGAACGAGTGGCGGTACGCGAACTGGGCGACCGCGCCGGCGGGCAGCAGGATGACCGAGGCCCTCCAGGCGCGCCGCTTGTTGCGCTTGAGTCCGTGCGCGAGCAGCAGGATCAGGACGCCCGCGCTGATGGAGAGGGCCGCGGCGAAGGGGCCCAGGGAACCGGGCAGCACCTCGGTGACCGCGTGGAACCGGCTGTGGCGGAATCGCGGGAAGACGCCCGCCGCGATGTCCAGAAGGCCGACGATCATGACGGCCGTACCTACGAGGCCGGGCACCGACTCCGGCTTGGGTCCGCGGAAGATTCGCCGGACCTTACTCGGAACCTGTCCCGACTTATCGCCATCTATCCTGCTAGACATCGCTTCCCGTTGCTCCGCGAGAGATCATGTGGCCGAAGGCCGCGACAGCCTCCGGGGTGTGGTGCGTCCACTAGGACGACATCGAGGAGGAGCGGGTTCACTCTTCCGTCGGAAAAATCCAGTCCTGCCATCAGAAAGTCGACTGACTGCTCATGGGTCTCACCAGTAATGCCGTTCTGGTCCTGGCCATCATCGCGGGTGTAGCGCTGTTCGCGGTGACGGTCTGGCTCTGGCCGAAGCTCTCGGGCCGCTCCTGGCGGTCGGTCCTCGGCCGGGTCGGCCTCCTGCTCGCGACCCAGCTGGCGCTGTTCTCGGCAGTCGGTCTCGCCGCCAACAAGTCGTTCCTCTTCTACGGTTCCTGGGCCGACCTGTTCGGTCAGCAGACGGCGATCGGCAAGGTCGTCGACCACTCGATGAGCAGCAAGGACATCAAGGTCCTCGACAAGCAGAAGCTGGACGTCCCCGGCGGCGGCCAGCCCCAGGTCGGCGGTCAGATACTGAAGGTGGCCATCACCGGGCAGAAGTCGAAGATAACGAGTCCCGGCTACGTCTGGCTCCCGCCGGAGTACTTCCAGCCGCAGCACAAGGACAAGAACTTTCCGGCCTCCATCGTCCTGACGGGTTACCCGGGTACCGCGGAAAACCTGATCAAAGGGCTGAACTACCCCATGACGGCCTTCAAGCAGGCCAAGCAGGGCAAGATGAAGCCGATGATCCTGGTCATGCTGCGCCCGACGATCGCGCCGCCGCGCGACACCGAGTGCGTGGACATACCGGGCGGCCCGATGACGGAGACCTTCTTCGCGCAGGACCTGCCGCAGGCCATCCAGGGCACCTTCCGGGTCGGCAAGAAGCCGCAGAACATGGGCTTCATCGGCAACTCCACGGGCGGCTACTGCGCCCTGAAGATCGCCGCGCACCACCCGCAGACCTTCGGTGCCGCCGCCGGTCTGTCCGCGTACTACAAGGCCGCGGACGACCCGACGACCGGTGACCTCTTCCACGGCGACGAGAAGCTGAAGAAGGCCTCCGACGTGCTGTGGAGCGTGGAGAACAAGAAGCCGACCGGTACCTCCTTCCTCGTCACCACGAGCGAGAAGGGCGAGGACAACCTCAACGACACCAGGAAGTTCATCAAGCTGGTCAAGGGTCCGGACCGGGTCTCCTCGATCATCCTCGACAGCGGCGGCCACAACTTCAACACCTGGCGCCGCGAGATCCCGCCGATGCTGGTGTGGATGAGCAGCCGGATGCAGGCCTGACGCCGGACGGCGGCAGCAGTGCAGTACCGAGCGGTCCGCCCGCTCGCGCGTGGTCGGGGCCCGACGGGAGTCGGGCCCTTCGTCATGCCGCCGGCGGGTCGGCCCGGCGCAGCGCCCGGTGGACGCCCTCCGGGGTCAGTACGCCGACCAGCGCGCCGGACTCCGGGTCCGTGACCCCGATGCGGCCCGCGTCCTCCTGGAGCAGGGCCGCCAGGGCCTCGCGCAGCGACGCCCCGAGCGCCACCGAGCCGGCCGGCGCCTCGCCCTCCTGGGCCGCCGTCAGGTCGGCCTCCCCGACCGGGGTGACCGCGAGCCGCTTCAGGCCCCGGTCGGCGCCGACGAAGGAGGCCACGTAGTCGGTGGCCGGCGCGCCGAGGACCGCGGCGGGGCGGGCGAACTGCTCGATGGTGCCCTCCCCGTAGACCGCGATGCGGTCGCCGAGCCGGACGGCCTCCTCCAGGTCGTGCGTGACCAGGAGGATCGTCTTGCGGACGGTCTTCTGGAGGGTGAGGAACTCGTTCTGGAGCCGCTCGCGCACCACGGGGTCCACCGCGCCGAACGGCTCGTCCATCAGCAGCACCGGCGGGTCCGCCGCGAGGGCCCGGGCGACGCCGACGCGCTGGCGCTGGCCTCCCGACAGCTGCTCGGGGTAGCGGCCGCCGAACACGGCGGGGTCCAGGCCGACGAGTTCGAGGAGCTCGGCCGCCCGGGCGCGGGCCTTCGCCTTCGGGGTGCCGATCAGCTGCGGCACGGTCGCCGTGTTCTCCAGGACCGTCTTGTGCGGGAACAGCCCGACCTGCTGGATGACGTACCCGATGCGGCGGCGCAGCTCGACCGGATCGGCGGCGGAGACGTCCTCGCCGTCCAGCAGGATCCGGCCCGAGGTGGGCTCGATGAGCCGGTTGACCATCTTCATCGTGGTCGTCTTGCCGCACCCGGACGGGCCCACCAGCGTGACCAGCTCGCCCTCCGCCACCTCGAACGACAGGTCCTCGACCGCCGTCGTCCCGTCGGGGTAGCGCTTGGTCACATGCTCGAATCGGATCACCCCGCCATCCTCCCCCACCGGTGCGCGCGGATGGGCGAAGGCTTTGTGAGGGGAGTGTTGCACGTGTGCGAATGATTCCGGCCAAGGCGGGCAGCGGGGGTTATGGTCGCACTGGCCGGGTCTTCGGGTGCGCGTGTGCGAGGAGAAAAGGGGGTGAGCGGTGTGGCGGTACGGAACTGCCTGGTGGCGAACGACTGGATCTGCTGGGACTACGTCAGCTCCCGCGCCCCGGAACTCGCCGACGCCACCCTCGAACACGTCTGGATCACGGCGGTCTCGGTGCTCATCGGCATCGCCGTCGCCGTCCCGCTCGCCCTGCTGGCCCGCCGCGGCCGCCGCTGGGCCGCTCCCGTGCTGGGCCTGACCACCCTGCTCTACACGGTGCCCTCGCTCGCCATGTTCTCCCTGCTGCTGCCCTTCTTCGGGCTCTCGGCGGCGCTCGTGGTGACCGGCCTGGTGCTGTACTCGCTGACCATCCTGGTCCGCAACGTCCTGGCCGGCCTGGAGGCCGTCCCCGAGGAGGTGCGGGAGGCCGCGCGCGGCATGGGCTACGGCCCGTCCCGGCTGCTGTGGCAGGTCGAACTGCCGCTGGCGCTGCCCGCGCTGCTCGCCGGGGTGCGGATCGCGACCGTCTCCACCGTGGCGCTGACCACCGTCGGCTCCATCGTCGGCAAGGGCGGGCTGGGCAACCTGATCGCCCCCGCCGTGAACAGCTCCTTCAAGGCGCAGGTGCTCACCGCCTCCGTGCTGTGCGTGCTGCTCGCCCTGGTCGCGGACCTGCTGCTGCTGGGCCTCCAGCGGCTGCTCACCCCCTGGACCCGGGCCGGCCGTCCGGCGCGCACGAAGGGGGCCTGAGGCCGTGGGAGTGCTGGGGAAGGCCTGCGACTGGCTCGCGGACGGCGCCAACTGGTCCGGGGAGAACGGCGTCTGGCACCGGCTCGCCGAGCACCTGCTGGTCAGCGGGATCGCCCTGGGCGTCGCCTGCGCGGTGGCCCTGCCGGTGGGGCTGTGGCTCGGCCACGTCGGCCGGGGCGGGGCGCTCGCCGTGAACGTCTCCAACGCGGGGCGGGCCGTCCCGGTGTTCGCGGTGCTGGCCCTGTTCATGGTCTCGCCACTGCGCAGCGCCGGCTACCTGCCGACCGTGGTCGCGCTGGTGCTGTTCGCGGTGCCGCCGCTGCTGACCAACGCGTACGTCGGCATGCGCGAGGTGGACCGCTCGGTGGTCGAGGCGGCCCGGGGCATGGGCATGTCCGGCCGGCAGCTGTTCTGGCGGGTGGAACTGCCACTCGCCCGGGGGCTGGTGATGACCGGGCTGCGCTCGGGCGCCGTGCAGGTCATCGCCACCGCCACGATCGCCGCGATGGTCGGCCAGGGCGGCCTGGGCCGGATCATCACCGCCGGCTTCAACACGTACAACACCCCGCAGGTGGTGGCGGGCGCCCTGCTGGTCGCGCTGCTGGCCCTGCTGGTGGAGGGCCTGCTGGTGGCGGCGGACCGGCTGCTGCCGCGCCGCGGCCGCCCGGCGCCGCGCTGAGGCCGTCCCTTCCGTCGCTTTTCCCCTGAATTCCAAGGAGCATGATGAGCAAGTCCACGCGCATCCTCGGCGCGACCCTGGGCGCGGTGGCCCTGACCGTTTCGCTCAGCGCGTGCGGGGGCGACAGCCTGGAGAAGAGCAAGGACGGCGGTTCGTCGTCCTCGTCCTCCTCCTCGTCCGGCGGCGGGGCCAAGGGCAAGCTGGTGGTCGGCGCGGCCGGGTTCACCGAGTCCAACGTGCTGGCCGAGCTGTACGCGCGGGTCCTCGCGGACGCGGGCTACGACACCTCCATCACCACGGTCAACAACCGCGAGCTGTACGAGCCCTCGCTGGAGAAGGGCGAGATCGACGTCGTCCCCGAGTACGCGGCCACCCTCGCGGAGTTCCTGAACGCCAAGGTGAACGGCCCGAACGCGCCGAAGGAGAAGCCGGTCGCGTCCAGCGACCCGGCGGCGACCGTCGCGGCGCTGGAGAAGCTCGCGGCGCCGCTGGGGCTCAAGGCGCTCCCGGCGGGCGCGGCCGTCGACCAGAACGCCTTCGCCGTGACCAGGGAATTCGCGCAGAAGAACAATCTCAGGACGCTTTCCGATCTTGGAAAGTCGGGCCAGAAGGTGAAGATCGCCGCGGGTGACGAATGCGCCGTCCGCCCCTTCTGCGCCCCGGGGTTGGAGAAGACGTACGGAATCCAGGTCTCCGGTATCGACCCCAAGGGCGTGGGCACCCCGCAGGCCAAGCAGGCCGTCAAGGACGGGGTGGACCAGCTCGTGCTGACCACCACCACCGACGCCACCCTGGACGGCTTCGGTCTGGTGCTGCTGGAGGACGACAAGAAGCTCCAGAACGCCGACAACGTGCTGCCGGTGGTCAACGCCAAGGACGCCGGAGCCCCGGAGGTCGCGGCCGCGCTGGAGCGGCTGACGAAGGCGCTCACCACCGCCGACCTCGTCGAACTCAACCGCAAGGTGGACGCGGAGCGGGCGAAGCCGGCCGATGTCGCGAAGGCCTACCTGGAGTCCAAGGGTCTTCTGAAGAAGTAGCGGTTACACGGTCGATGGCCGAACGTGGGGAAACCGCGCGGGAAGAGATTGCCGGGCGGGTACCCCACAGGAGGTCCACGCCCTGTAAATTTCAGGCCATGCCCCGTGGACGTCACCGCAATCCCGAGCCCCTGCACCGACTTCTCACGCCGACGGCCGTCGGCGGGGTTTCCGTCGCCAGCGCCGGCGCGGCCTGGCTTCTCGCGGAACCCCTCGCGCTGCGCCTGCTCGTGGCCCTCACGGCGGCTGCGGGCGTCGGCGGCGCCGTCCTGATGCGCTCCTGGGACCGGGCGGCCGGCCGCCGGGTGGCGGAGCTGGCCCGCGAGCGGGTCAAGGACGAGTGGAAGACGGACGAGCGGATAGCCGAGCTCGAATCCGACCTCGAAGAGGCCCGGGTCCTGCGCGCCAGGCTGGACGCCAAGCTGCGCGCCAAGCGGGTCGAACTCGCGGGCCTGCGCGGCGAACACGCGGCGCTGCTGCGCCGGTACGCCACCGCCGAGACCGAGCGGGCCAGCGCGCTGGAGAAGCGGCGGCTGCTGGCGCTGGAGAACGCGGGCCCGCCCAAGGAGCTGCCGGCGGTCTCGGAGGAGCGCACCGGCAGTGGGGCGCCGACCGCGGTGGGGTACGCGCGGGCCAACGCGGCGATGGCCGCGCTGCTGAAGAAGTCCGAGGCGCGGGCGGCCGCGGCCGCGGCCGGGCCGAAGGCGCTGGCCCCGGCGCCGGAGGCCCACACCCGTACGGCGACCCCCGCGACCGCTCCCGTCCCCGTGACCCCGACCGCGAGCGCCCCGGCCGCCCCGGCCGTGCCGGCGCGGCGGCAGGCGGCGGTGGCCCCGTACGCGGCCCAGCGGCGTTCCACCTCGCGCGTCGAGGGGGGCTTCGACTTCTTCGGCACCAAGAACGCCGCGCAGGCGCGTGCCGTGATCGAGTCCGTGCAGAACGAGGACCTGGCGGACGTGGTCGGCGCGGAGGCGCTGGCCGCGCACAAGGCGGAGTCCGCGGACGGCGAGGCCGAACCGGAGTTCAAGCCGGCGACGGACGAGCAGCGTGCGGTGGGCCAGGTCATCGACCTGACGGCCCACGACGAGACCGAGCCGATCGACGTGGTCCGCCTCCGCACGGCCATCTCGTAGCACCGCCGCCCCGGCCCGGGCGGGCCCCCGTCAGGGGGCGTACGAGGCCACCAGGCGGGCGAGGTGACGGCCCGCCAGCAGCAGCGGGGTGCGCGACCGGGTGACCTGGGAGGTCATCTCGGCGCCCTCCAGCGTGGCAATGACGGTGACCGCCAGGTCGCGGGCGTCCTCCTCGCCGATGCCGGAGGAGCGCAGCTTCGCCGCCACCAGCTCCTGCCAGTTCCCGAAGGACCGCGCGCACGCCTCCTGGAGCTCGGGCAGCCGCCCGACCGACTCCAGGGCCGTGGCCGTGACCGGGCAGCCGTCGCGCCAGTCCGAGGCCGCGAGGGCGTCGGCCAGCACCCCGGCCGCCGCCTCGATCGCCCGGGCCGCGTCCGGGTCGGAGTCCAGCGCGGCGCCCAGCATCCCGGCGAACTCCCCGTCGCCGTAGCCGATCGCGGCCACCGCGAGCTCCTGCTTGCCGCCCGGGAAGAAGTGGTAGAGCGAGCCCAGCGTGGCCTGCGCCTCGCGGACGAGCTGTTTGACCGGGGTGCTCTCGTAGCCGCCGTGCTGCATCAGGCGGGAGGCCGTGCGGACCAGCCGCTCGCGCGTCCCCGTCCCGGTCCCCGTCCCCGCCCCTGTTCCTGCTGCTGTCGCCGCCATGCGGAGGATCCTACCCTCGGAATTGGATAGAGCGCTCGTTCTAGTGCCGTGCTACGGTCGGCCCCGAGCGCTGGATAGAGCGTTCGTTCTAGTCCGATCGAAGGGGAGAACTCCGTCATGCACCAGGTTTCGATCATCGGCCTCGGTCCCATGGGCCAGGCCATGGCCTCCGCCTACCTCGACGCCGGCCACGCCGTCACCGTCTGGAACCGCAGCCCCGGCAAGGACGCCGCGCTGGTGGCCCGCGGGGCCCGGCGGGCCGCGACCGCCGCCGAGGCCGTCGCCGCGAGCCCGCTGAGCGTCGTCAGCCTCATCGACGTGGACGCCGTGTACACCGCGCTCGCCGACGCCGACCTCGACGGCCGGGTCCTGGCCAACCTGTCCTCCGACGTCCCCGAGAAGGCGCGGGCGGCCGCCCGGTGGGCGCGGGAGCGCGGGGCCTCGTACCTCACCGGCGGGGTCAACGTCCCGCCGACCGGCATCGGCCAGGAGGGCGCCTCGATCTTCATCAGCGGCCCCGAGGAGGTGTACGGGGAGCAGCGCGCCGCGCTCGACGTCCTCGGCGCCACCGACTACCGCGGTGCGGACCCGGGCCACGCGCAGCTGTACTACCAGCTCAACATGACCCTGTTCTGGACCGCGTACACGGGCTGGTTCCAGGCCGTCGCCATCGCCCGCGCCAACGGCCTCACGGCCGCCGACATCCTCCCCTACGCCGGCTACACCGCCGACAGCATGCGCGCCTTCTACGAGGGCTCCGCGCCCCTCGCCGACGCGGACGACCCCGACGGCACCCACGCCCGCCTCGCGATGTGCGCGGCCAGCCTGGACCACGTCCTGCACACGGCCGCCGACTCCGGCGTCCACACCGGGATCCTCGCCGCCCACGCCGAGCTGTACCGGCGCGGGGTCGACGCGGGCTACGGGGCCGACGGCACCACCCGCCTGCTCGGCCTGCTCGGCGCGCCGCAGGCGGGAGCGGTGCAGGCGGGCGCGGTGTAGGCCCGGGTGCTCAGAACAGCGGGAGCTGGCCCGGGTGCGGGCCCAGGGTGAAGCCGTCCAGGGTCGGTGCGGAGGCGCCCAGCACCACCCGCGCCCGGGAGCCCGGGCAGGACACCAGGCCGGCGCGGCGCCCCGCCGGAGGGTCGTGGCGGGCGATCCGGCCGGCCGTCACCGCGCAGTCGCGGCCGCAGCTGGGGCAGGCCCGTCGGGGGGAAGCGGACATGCCCCCAGTCTGCCCTGCCCCACCGACATCCATCCCGCCGGGCCGGCCCCGTCGGCCCGCTCCGCCGGCCCCGTCAGCCCGCCGCGCCGGCCTTCGCCCGCTCCGCCAGCCACGCCTCGTGGTCCTCGGTCACCCGGTCCCACAGCGCCGCCCGGTCCTCCGCGTCCACGTCGTCCAGGGCCCGGTCGAAGACCCCCGCGACGGCCCCGAAGAACTCCTCGGCGGTGGTGAGCTCCCGCACGGTGCGGGTGCCGTCCGGGGCGGTGCGGATCAGCATGCGGCCGTGCAGCCGGTCGATGCCCTCCGCGCTGCGCCGCAGCATGACGAACGACCGGCGGAACGGGGAGTCCTCGGCGGTGGACAGCCACTGGTGGGCGGGCTCGAAGTCGGCCATGGCGGCCGGTGCCGTGCGGAAGTTCATGCGCGGCGTCGGGACGCCCTCGCGGTGCAGGCTCCAGCCCTCGCCCTCGCTCCCGCCCCCGTCCCAGGTCACCGTCAGCGGCTCCAGCCGGTACGGGAAGCCCTGCTCGTACGTGCCCGCGCGCAGCGGCAGCGGCTCGTGGGGGCCGTCGCCCATGCCGACGTCGACGAAGTGGACGTGCCCGTCGACCCGTACCGTCAGCGCGAGGTGGTCGCCGCCCGCCTCCCGGGCCGCCGGGTCGGCGTGCATGCCGCCGAGGTGGCGGGTCACCTCGTACCCCAGTTCCTCCAGCAGCACGGCGAAGGCCCCGTTGAGGTGGAAGCAGTACCCGCCGCGGCCGGCGGCGATCCGGCGCACGGACAGCGCGGGGTCGATGCCCGGCGGCCGGTCCAGCCGGATGTCGGTGTTCTCGAACGGGACGCGTTCGACGTGCGCCCGCTGCAGCGCGTACAGGCCCTGCGCGGAGGGCGCCCCGGGGTCGGTGACGCCGAGCCTGCGCAGGTAGCCGGTGAAGTCGTCGCGGGAGGGAGTGGTCATGGCGGCGACCCTAGGGCGGGTCCGGGCCGCCCCGCCGGCGTCCGCGGCGGGACTGTCAGGTCGGCCGGCCTACTTGTCGATGTCGCCGACCACGAAGAACAGCGAGCCCAGGATCGCCACCATGTCGGCGACCAGCTGTCCCGGCAGCAGTACCGCCAGGGCCTGGATGTTGTTGAAGGAGGCGCTGCGCAGCTTCAGCCGGTACGGGGTCTTCTCGCCCTTCGAGACCAGGTAGTAGCCGTTGATCCCGAGCGGGTTCTCCGTCCAGGCGTACGTGCTGCCCTCGGGCGCCTTCAGCACCTTCGGCAGCCGCTGGTTGACCGGCCCCGGCGGCAGCTGCTCCATCCGGTCCAGGCAGGCCACCGCCAGGTCCAGGGCGTTGTGGGTCTGGTCGAGGAGCACCTCGAAGCGGGCCAGGCAGTCGCCCTCGGTCCGGGTGACCACCTTCAGGACGTCCTGGAGCTCCCCGTACGCCAGGTAGGGCTCGTCGCGGCGCAGGTCGAAGTCCACGCCGGAGGCGCGGGCGATCGGGCCGGAGACCCCGTACGCGTGCACCGCCTCGGCGGACAGGACGCCGACACCGCGCGTACGGCCCCGGAAGATCTCGTTGCCGTGGACGAGCTTGTCGTAGACGTCCATCCGGGTGCGGACGTCGGCGATGGCCGCCCGGGCCCGGCCGAGCCAGCCGGCCGGGAGGTCCTCCTTGAGGCCGCCTACCCGGTTGAACATGTAGTGCATGCGGCCGCCGGAGATCTCCTCCATGACGGCCTGGAGCTCCTCGCGCTCGCGGAACGCGTGGAAGATCGGGGTGATACCGCCCAGTTCGAGGGGGTACGACCCGAGGAACATCAGGTGGTTCAGGACCCGGTTCAGCTCGGCGAGGAGCGTACGCATCCACACCGCCCGCTCGGGGACCTCCATGCCCAGCATCCGCTCGACGGCCATGACCACGCCGAGCTCGTTGGAGAAGGCGGACAGCCAGTCGTGCCGGTTGGCGAGCATGACGATCTGGCGGTAGTCGCGGGCCTCGAACAGCTTCTCCGCGCCCCGGTGCATGTATCCGACCACGGGTTCGGCGGCGGCGATGCGCTCGCCGTCCAGGACGAGCCGCAGCCGCAGCACGCCGTGGGTGGAAGGGTGCTGCGGTCCGATGTTGAGCACCATGTCGGTGCTCTCCGCCGCACCGCCGATGCCGACCGTGGTCTCCGTCATGCGCGCATTGTCGCAGCCCTAGGCTGGGGCCATGGAAACGGGGACGACGGGTGAGACGGACCGACCCGAATGGGTCGGACTGCCGGGTGGGCTCCTGTCCCTCCGGCGGCTGCTGCTGGTGGTGTGGACGGTCGTGCTCGCGTCGGCGACCGCCCTTCCGCTGGGGCTGCTCGCCGGAGCGGAGTGGGCGGCCCTCGGTGCGATATGGCTGCTGCCGCTGGTCTGGGGCTGGGTGCTGCTCGGACGGAACTGGCGCTCCTGGCGCTACGCCGAACGCGTCGACGACCTGCTGATCAGCCGGGGGGTGCTGTGGCGGGAGGAGACGGTCGTCCCGTACGGGCGGATGCAGCTGGTGGAGGTGACCTCGGGCCCCCTGGAGCGGCGCTTCGGGCTGGCCTCCGTCCAGCTCCACACGGCCGCGGCGGCCACCGACGCCAAGATCCCGGGCCTGGCCCCGGACGAGGCGGAGCGCCTCCGGGACCGGCTCACGGAGCTCGGCGAGGCCCGATCGGCCGGCCTGTGACCTCCGCCCCGCCCCCGCAGGGCGTCGAGCGGCGGCTGCACGTACTGACCCCGCTGCGCCGGGCCTGGGTGCCGATCGCCGCCACCGCCGGCGTGGTCGCCCAGCAGGGGGAGCGGGCCCAGGAGTGGGCGCTGGCCCTGCCCGTGTGGCTGCGGCTGCTCGTCCTGGCCGCGGTCGTCCTCGTCTTCGGCACGTACGGCTTCCTCAGCTGGTGGTTCACCCACTACGCCGTCACCGACAGCGAGCTGCGCATCCGCACCGGTCTGGTCTTCCGGCGCACCGCCCACATCCGCCTCGACCGGGTCCAGGCCATCGACGTCACCCGCCCCCTGCTGGCCCGCCTGGCCGGGGTCGCCGCGCTGCGCATCGACGTCATCGGCACCGAGGACAAGGACGAGCTGGCCTTCCTCGGGGAACGGGACGCCGTCGCCCTGCGCGCCGAGCTGCTGGCCCGCGCCGCCGGCTTCGCCCCGGCCGAGGCGGGCACGCTCGGCGAGGCCCCCGAGCGGGAGCTGCTGCGGCTGCCGGTGCGGGACCTGGTGGTCTCCCTGCTGCTCAGCCTGGACGCGTGGGCCGCCGTGGTGGGCGGCCTGGTGGGCCCGGTGATCGTGTGGCGGCTCAGCGACAGCCTCTGGGCGGCCGTGGTCACCGTGGTGCCGCTGCTGGGCGCGGTGTGGCGGGGGAGCGTGGACCGTTTCCTCTCCGGCTACGACTGGCGGGTCGCCGAGTCCCCCGACGGGCTGCGGCTGGACCACGGGCTGCTGGACCGGGCCCACGAGACCGTCCCGCCGGGGCGGGTGCAGACCGTGCGGATCGTGGAGCCGCTGCTGTGGCGGCGGCGCGGGTGGGTGCGGGTGGAGCTGGCCGTGGCGGGCTCCAAGAACGGGCTCCTGGTGCCGGTCGCCGGCCGGGACGCCGCCCACGCCCTGATCGCCCGGGTACTGCCGGGCGCGGACCCGGCGGCGCTGGTCTTCGCGCCGTCCCCGCGGCGGGGCGCGCGGTGGGTGGTCCCGGTGTGGTGGAAGGGGTACGGACTGGCCGTCTCGCCGGAGCTGTTCGCCATCCGGCGCGGGCTCCTGTGCCGGCGTACGGAGATCGTCCCGCACGCGAAGGTGCAGAGCGTGCGCCGGACCCGGGGCCCCTGGGAGCGGATCTGCGGGGTGGCCGACGTGCACGTGGACACCGGCGCGGGCAACACCGTCACCGCCCGGCTCCGGGCGGCGGACGAGGCGACCGCCGTGCTGTACGCCCAGGCGAGCCGTTCCCGCACCTCCCGGGCGGCGGCCCGGCCGGACCGGTGGATGGCCTGACACCGGGCTCCGTCGATTTTCGGACAGAGGTTCCGGCCAACCGAAACCATGTTTGTCTTCGCAACGTCCCTTCGGTAGACAGGTAAGCACGGAAGTGACGGCACAACACGTCAGGGGTGGGTGAATGAAGTTCGACATGGGCAGCACGACGCTGTCCGAGCTGGGCAAGGCCACGAGCGGCTCCAGCGACGACCTCGGCACGCTGATCAAGCTGCTGATCGCGGCCGCCGACCCGTTGGAGGGCAAGTTCAACGGGGTCGGCCGCACCGCGTTCGACTCGTTCAAGCGGCGCTCGGACGCCGTCACCGCGGAGCTGAACGGCTCGCTGCGCGCGATCCTCGGCGGTCAGCGCGGCATGGACACCTCGTTCACCACCGGTGACCACGAGCAGGGTGACAACGCCCACCAGAACATGGGCTCCGCGAACTTCGACGCCGCCCGCTTCGGCGCGCGCTGAAACCCCGGGGGATTGAGGAGACATGGGACAGAACCAGGACCGCACCTCGTACGACGTCGCCGCCTCCGTGGAGGTCCAGGGCGGCCTCGGCGGGATCATCGGCCAGCTGGAGCGGGTGCTCGGCGACCGTGACGCGGCGGTGAAGGCGGCCATGGCCGAGTTCACGGCCGACGGCGTCTCGGACGAGTACCACGGCAAGGAAGTCCGCTGGAACAAGGCGGCCAACGAGGTGCGCGACATCATCCGCCTCGTCCGCAACACGCTGGAGCAGAACGACGCGACCGCGCAGGCGACCCTCGCGAAGGCCAAGGCGGCGGTCGACGGCATCGGCTGACGCCGGCCGGAGCAGCGGACGCAGGAACACGGGGACACGGGGGTAGGTCATGGACTGGGACATCAAGCCGTCCGGCGTGCAGGGCGTCGTCAACAAGACGATCACGGCCGCCGAGGGTTTCCAGAAGGCGGGCACCTCGCTCCAGAAGGAGCTGCCGGAGGCTGCCAAGCACGCCGGTACCGTCACGCCCGGCGGCGGAACCGGCGGTGAGGGCGGCGGCATGGGCCCGATCGCCGGGGCGCTGGGCGAGCTCATGGCCTCCCACCAGCAGCGGCTGGCCTTCATCTCGGCACGTACGGAGGCCTCGCTCAACGGGGCCATCAAGGCCACGACGGCGTACGTCCACGGCAACATCGAGCAGGCGGAGAACGCCCAGCGCGAGGCACTGAAGGAGCCCAAGGTCGATCTGCCGGGGGCGGAGAAGAAGTGACCGACCACGTACCGATCAATCCGTGCACGATTCCGCAGTTCACGGGTGACCTGGACGCGTTGGAGAAGAACAAGACGGCGATCGACACGGCGGCG